>JBGPMV010000151.1:0-2555 GCA_041487155.1 Rhabdochlamydiaceae bacterium | reverse complement strand
TGATTTGCAGTTGTCTTGTACGAGGGATGTCTTTTAAAATTGCAATGAAGAGTGGAAGATTCCCCACGGAGTCCATCAGCAAGAAAAGAGAGAAGGTCATGGCAAGCAGCGACATAATTTCCTTATATCAAAACTGTCTGTTTGATTCCATCCGGATTGCTGAAGTGATGGATTCGATCTGGGATTTAATGGGCTTGGGAAGTGGGTAAAGGAAGAGCAGGACGTCGTCATTTTTACGGAAAGCAGCCTCGGTCCAATTGGTTGAACCTAAAATGAGTTCTTCACGGTCGATATAAGCCCACTTGTGGTGAAGCAGAGGAAGGCCTGAGCTTAAGTAGATGGGGATTCCGGCGGCGGTGAGTTTTTGAACAGCTTTTTTGCTGGCCCCGCGTGCGGTATATCGATCGATGGCCAGCTTCACATCGACTCCGCGTGCCTTGGCGCGAATGAGTGCGTCGATCAGATCTGTTTGCGTCAGCGTGAACATGGCAATGAAGATAGAGGACCGTGCGGCATCTATTTTGCCGCCGATGTGTGTGAGAGCTTTTAAGTCGGGAAGCAGCCATAAGAGCCCTTTTTCAAAAGGGTAGGTTTTTCCAGTGGGGGATTTAAGGAAGTGCGCCATCTGCGGATCGTATATTCCGACGGTCAGGTTGTCGTGCAGTTGAAGGGAAGAGGTTGTCATGTTCGCTGATCCTATAAAGATTGTGCTGTCATCTAAGATCACAATTTTGCGATGCATGAGTCCTTTACTTTTTACAACTTGAGGATGAAGAGATTCTGGAAGGGGAGGGGTGCCGCCCTTTTTATCAAAATGGATTGCAACGTGGACGCCTTGATCGGCTCTTTTTGTAAGCTGGCTCAGTAAAAAAGTGTCGGTGGCGGAGTACATCCATACGGCGATTGATTGGGTGGCTGCGGTAAAACTCTTTTTCAGAACAAGGCGCAGATCGTCGCGATTTTGATTCGAGTATAAAACCAGGGGATTAGAGGGTGTGGGAAGGGAGGGAGAGAGTGCCGCCTTGATGAGCAAGCCATACAAGGCGGTAAAACAGAAAATGACGACTAAAAGCTTAGACTTTTTCGCCACGGGCACGCATTTGACGAACGACGGCAGCAAAGCCTAGCCTGTCGATTTTGCGCATCCCATGTGCTGTCACATTGAGGGTGATAAATCGTTTTTCTTCCGGGTGCCAAAACCGTTTTTTCATGAGATTGGGGTTGAAACGGCGTCTTTTGATTCCTGTGACTTTTAGGCCGATCCCTTTTTTCTTTTTCGCAATTCCTCGGAGGGCATAACTGTTACCGCGGACCGGGATCTTTCCAGTCACTTGACATTGTCTAGGCATATAAAATTCCTCTTTTATTAAACCGATCAGGATAACAGAAAACCGCTTAACTCTCAACAAAAACAGTTGAACTGGAATCGGTGGGATGGTAAATACAAATTTTAATTTGATATGAAAAATCTGAAAGTCGACTACGCCGTCATTGGTTCGGGCCCTGCCGGTCAAAAGGGAGCCATTCAAGCTGCCAAGCTGGGAAAGAAAGTGGTAGTGATTGAAAAAGGGGAGCACCCCGGGGGCACCTCTTTGAATTGGGGTACCATTCCGTCTAAATCGCTGCGCGAGGCTATTTTAGATTTAACGGGGTTTTATGAGCGCAGTTTTTATGGGAAAAACCGCGTAGAGAAAGCCATTTCAATCAACGACCTCAACTACCGGCTGAATATTATTTTGGAAGAGCAGCGGAAGCTGATTTTACGGCAGTTTGAAAAGAATAAGATTCAGTTCATGCATGGAGTTGCCCGTTTTACCGATCCGTTTCATTTGGAAGTTTTAGATGGAGGCGGGAGGCCGGTTTTTCATATCGAAGCTGAAAAGTTTTTGATCGCAGGGGGATCAAAGCCTCGCAACCCCCTCAATGTTCCATTTGATTCGGAGGTGATCTTAGATTCGACACGTCTTCTCAAAATCGACCACCTTCCGAAAACGCTTCTTGTACTCGGCGGCGGCATTATTGGATCTGAATATGCCAGTTTTTTTGCTGCTCTTGGAACGGAGGTGACGGTTGTTGACAGGCGCGACCACCTGCTTCCTAATTTGGATGTGGAGATTGGGCTTCATTTGCAAAAAGCGCTTAGCCATTTGGGCCTTAAAATGGAAGGCCGCAAAGAGCCGAAAGAAATTCAGAGAGTTGGCAAACATGCGGAAGTAAAATTTACAGACGGCACTCAGCTTAAAGCGGATATGCTTCTCTATGCGCTGGGACGAGAGGCGAATGTTTCCCAGCTTCAGATCGAGCGGGCCGATGTTCAAGTGGGCCCGCAAGGATATATTAGCGTGAATGCTCTTTTTCAGACGGAAGTGCCTCATATTTATGCGGCGGGCGACGTGATTGGAGGGCCTTGTCTTACCTCAACAAGCATGGAACAGGGGCGCCTGGCTGCCTGTCATGCATTCGGCGCGCCTATCCACGATTTTCCGACGGTTTATCCGATTGGGATTTACACGATTCCGGAGATTTCATCGTGCGGATACACTGAAGAGCAGCTG
>JBGPMV010000150.1:0-2737 GCA_041487155.1 Rhabdochlamydiaceae bacterium | reverse complement strand
TCCTTTGGCTTTTGCATCTAAAAGTTTTTGGATCCCTTCGGCCTCTGCTTGCTTAATCGATAAGATCGCTTCGGCTTCTCCGCGAGCAATCAAAACATTGCGAAGAGCTTCGGCTTCCGCTTCGATTTGGATCTTTTTCTTCTTCACTTCTTCCGGAACGATTTGGTCGGCAGCTAAGAATTCAGTTTGAGCAAGCGCCCGGGCTTTTTGGATTTGAGCTTCGGCCTGTTGTTTTGCAACTTGACTGCGTTGAGCCGCTTCGGCCTCTTTTTCAGCAAGTATCGCATTCGTAAGGGCGATGTGCGCTTTTGAATCGTTTTCTCCCTTAACCGCTTCTGCGTTGTAGGAGGCAACAGAGACTCTGCGGTCTCTTTCTGCAAGAGATTTACCAATATCCCCTTGCTTTTCTTGTTCGGCGACATCGACTTTAGCTTGGTTGACAGCGGTTGCCGACGCTTTTTTACCGATGCTGTCGATATATTCGGATTCATCGGTGATGTCGGTAATGTTGACGTTCAAGAGGGTGAGGCCGATTTTATGGAGCTCGAGCTCGACGTTTTTCTTGATCATCTCTAAAAACTTTTCACGATCTTGGTTGATCTCTTCAATGCGCAAAGAAGCCACGGTCAAGCGGAGCTGCCCGATGATGATTTCGGTTGCCATCATTTCAATCGCTTTATAGTCAAGATCCAGAAGACGCACGGCTGCGTTGTTCATGATTTCAGGAACAATACCAAGGGCTACCGTGAACGTACTCGGAACGTTGACGCGGATGTTTTGATGTGAAAGCGCTCCTTTAAGAGGGATATGAATGGTGCGAGGCGTCAGATCTAAAAAGGTGCACCCTTGGATGAGCGGCCACACAAAGGTTCCGCCTCCATGGTAGCACTGCACAGTCTTGCTGCCGCCGACTCGTCCATATACGACGAGAATTTTATTCGACGGGCATCTCTTGTATAGCCTTGCTAAAAAAAGAAGTGTCGAAAAGACAAAGATTAGAAAGAAAACAACAGTTGTGCTTAAGTGACTCATAGCGACCTCTTTAGTGGGATGACAACAACAGTTTTGTCATCCATTTTTTTAATGATTTGAACTGAAACAAAGGAAGGAACTTCTTCTTCACAAACCGCATCGATTTCATGGGTTAAATTGTGAAGAGAGATTGAAATTTTTCCGGCGCCGTCTTTTGGAATGCGCTGATAGACAACGGCCTCTTTTCCAACGGCTTCCTCGATTTTAAAAACGGTTCCCGGGCTATGGGCTTTTCGTGCGACATGAAAAATAAAGGATGCGATGAGCGATGCAACGAGGCCTGAACCTGTGGCCACAAGAAGAGAAGAGAGCGGGGGTAAGTTAAATTGCCGGCTGCATGTCAGGCCCATCCACCCAAACATCATGATAAAGCCGGTAAGGGCTTGCTTGGACATCCACTTAAATTTGCCATCCTCAAAAAAACCCTGCTCGTTCTCGGCATCCGTACCTATAAAGCCCATGACCATTTGGATCAAAAGCATCCCGGATCCTGCAAGCGCGCAGAACCGGTAAATAGATCCGTCATTCAGGAGGTTGGTTAATTTATCAACAATGGCAAACATACTGGGGGCAGTTTGGCACAAAAGGGCCAAAAAAACAACCGGTATCACTATGCGGTGAAAAGAAATTTTAAATGAGGGCTGGACATCGAATCGGACTTTGATGTAAAAAGCTGAAAAGATGAGAAAAAAAATTAAAATATTACTGATTTTAGTTTTGGCGGCAGCGGCCATTGCGGGTCTCTTTCAAATAGACATAGGAACCATTTCTGTCATGGTTCCGATGGGAGAGGTCGCTATCAAAGAGAAGCGTCTTTTGGTGATTTCGACGCTGCTCATGATGATCGTGATCATTCCTGTTTTTTTTGTGACGATTTGGGTGGCGTGGCACTATAGAGCAGGGAACAAGAAGGCTAAATACGATCCAAACTGGAAAAATAATAATTTGGCGGAATTCATCTGGGGTTTCATCCCTTGCGTGATCGTTGGCATCTTGTCGGTTTTAACGTGGAAAGGGTGTTATGAATTAAACCCGTTTAAGCCACTTTCTTCTAGTGTGGCTCCTGTGAGGATCCAGGTGGTTGCGCTGCAGTGGAAATGGCTTTTCATTTATCCGGATCATAATATTGCTTCTGTGAACCTGCTGCAGTTTCCCAAGAAAACCCCTCTAAACTTTGAAGTGACGGCCGATGCTCCGATGAACTCGTTTTGGATTCCGCAGCTGGGCGGCCAGATCTATGCGATGCCGGCGATGCGCTCCAAGCTCCATTTAATTGCGCATGAAGAGGGGACGTTTACGGGCTCTTCTGCTAATTTGAGCGGGGAGGGGTTTTCATGGATGAACTTTCAAGCGAAGTCTTGTACGAAGGATGAGTTTGATGCATGGGTGCAAGCGGCAAAGGGGTCGCCTAAGGTGCTCAATCAAACGAGCTACGATCAGCTAGCTGCTCCTAGTAAAGGTTATCCTGCGACCTCGTACCTTTTGCAGAAGGAAGATCTTTTTGATGCGATTATTATGAAATACATGATGCCGGTGGAATAACTATGAACCTATCCCTAAATGATCAATTTTCGCTTTCTGCGTCTTTTTCCTCATATTTTAAAGCCGCTTCTTGGCCTACTTGTTCAAGTATGTCCTGCGAAGCGGCTTTAAAATCTGAGAAAAAATACATCAAAAATCAAAATTTGATCATTTAGGGATAGGT
>JBGPMV010000149.1:0-2738 GCA_041487155.1 Rhabdochlamydiaceae bacterium | reverse complement strand
GGCGGAATTCCGTATACCGGAAATAAGTCGTACATCCAAGTCATCCGCGGAAACATCATGAATCCCAAAATTTATACCCTGACCTGGGATCATGTGATTCATCTTCCGTCCGACAGCCTTCTCTTAATGCCCGGAGATATTGTTTATGTCGCAGCAACACCCATTACCCAATGGAATCGATTCATGTCGCAGCTTCTCCCCACTTTTGTTAACATCGACCTCATCACGAAAGGAATTCGCAGCATAGGAGTCAACGTCCCGTGAACCTTATTTTTACTTGGGATGATCTAAAAGCGATTATCAAGGCAAAGCAAAAGCAGATCTTGGGCCTCAGCATTCTATGCGGCATCGCCGTTTTTCTTTACTATCTATCCGCTCCTTTATCCTATGAAGCAAAAGCCACTTTCAAGCAGTCATCTCAGCGCGGAGAACAAAGCATCGACCTTAAAAGCCTCATCCGCACCTTTTCCTCTAATGCTTTAGAAAGCTCGTCAGCATCCCTTATGCTTTCGGATGCCGTTCTAGAAAAGACCATTCGAGAAATGGGCCTTCAAGCCCAGGTTGTACAAAAAAAGTTTTGGAGCCCCATTTTCAAGAATTTACTTGTCGAGTTTGGAGGGAAGCCCCCAGGTGAAAGATACGCCCAATTTTCCTCGGTAACGTACAACGGGGAAAAACCTTATGTGCTGTTTCTCAAAAAAGAATCGAAGACCGAATTTGCTATCTACGATAAAAAACATCGGTTTTTAACAACCGGAAAAATCGGCGCTCCTATTAAGCTTGGATCTGTGGAGCTAACACTTATCCGCCTCCCTTTTTCAGAAGAAGTTCCTCTCATCCTGCATCCCATCCAGCCCATCATCGAAAATCTTCGATCTAAACTCACGATTAAAGCTTCGCGAGAAGACAAAAACCTTCTCATTGTCAGATATGTAGATCAGCACCGGAAGCGGAGTGCTGCCGTCATTAACGCGCTCATGTCGATGTATGAAAAATATCTCATAGAAGAGAATCAAATCATTACCCACGCCCAGCTTTCGTACCTCAATCAAAGGCAAGATGAGCTGAGCTCAAAATTCGATCGAGATATTCAAGATCATGCTGCTGCTCTGCAACACAACCTCGCAAGCCAAGGGATGTTAGGGATCAAAGAAGAAATGGAGTTTGTTTTATAACCTTTGCAGACCCATAAGAGCCGTTTAAATGAAGTGGAGTTCGAGCTCCATCAAATCGATGAGCGGATCGTCAAAGCAGGTCTCAGGGCACAATTAGCGAAGAACCAGCCTCTTTTAATTGATAGATATTCTAAAGCGCTGACGGATCAAATCGGGTCGATCAAAGAGCTCATGGAGCAGGCGAGGCGCAAAGAGAAAATTGTTAATAAAGCCCCTGCTGAGCTTCAGCCTGCCATCGAAGAATTTAATCTGGCGCTAGACACCCATGAACCCGATGGAAACAGCAAAATCGAAGTGATTCTCCACGAATTTATCAGCCACCTGGCTGATCGCGAAAAGTCTTTGCAAGAAAGCAGCCAGTGGATTCAAACGGCTCAGAACGATTTATCCGGGATCAGCTTAGAGGTCGCCCGCCGGCAATTTGATAATTACAGCACGCAATTTGACGAGCTGCATGCTCAACTCAAGCAAGTTCTATTTATGCGCGATCATTTATTTGATCCACATTTTGAAATCAGCACACTTTCAAATGTCTTAGCAGATGGTGTAACACAGCAGATGGTCCAAAAATCGAGCGAGCTAGAGGCGCAGCTGCATGACGACGTGCACCGCTCTTTGCGAGATAAAGAGCGCATGAAAACCACGCTGGCCATCCACAAACGGTTTCTTGAATCGCATCTTAATCAAACGCTGCAGTTAGGAAAGATCCGCATCGACCTCATCAAGGAAAAACTCTCCTCCCTCTACACCGTGATGAAAACTCTTTTGGCTCAAGAGCAAGAAGCGCTCAAAGGAAAAATTGGTGAGCTCACCCAATCGATGCAGTCTCTCCCCGGACTTTGGGTCCATGAGAATCGCCTCAAATTTAAATCCGAGCTGACCAAAGGAATGATGGAAGGCCTCGTGCATATTGCTGAAACCAAAAACTTAGCGCATCATTTGTATCAAGTCGAATCAAGACCTTTAGATCTGGCCAGGCCGCCGCTCGGATTTATTAAACCTCGCCTATTTGCAAAATCGATCATCGCATTTTTTATCGGGATGATCCTCTTCTCCCTCTTAGTGATTATTCATGCTTTGGTGAAGGGATTTCCACTCTCGCTGACAACTCTCAAAGAAATGGGCGCTCACATCTCAGGCCCTCTTTCCCTGCGTTTGGAAGACGACCGAGAAACCCTGCGTAAAATCGCAGCTTTTCTACTGGATGATCAAGAGACCCAGAAACGAATCGTCTCTATTATAGGACAAAGACAGACCCAATTTTTCCCTGCCCTCGCTGCTCTTTTAAAACGATACAACCAGACAAGTTGCATTATAGACTGCAGTTTTGGGAAAATCACCACCGCACAAGATTCTCCCGGACTTTTTCAAGTTTTAAACGGAGAGTCTTCCCTAGAAACAATCCACTCCTTTCCAGCATATGACTTTTTGCCTATAGGAGCTTCAACGCAAGATGGCGTTGAACTCTTAAAATCAAATGGGTTTCAAAAGCTCGTTCAAGAGCTTTTAAGCAAATATGATTTTCTCTTTTTAATCTCACGCACCTCTTTAGATTCACTCGAG
>JBGPMV010000148.1:0-2800 GCA_041487155.1 Rhabdochlamydiaceae bacterium | reverse complement strand
TGTTGACTTCAAAACACCATATTCCTTCGGATCCTGCAAGGGTTCTTCTCACATGTTCTCTTTCAATGGCGCTGGTTTTTATCGGTCTCATCGAGAGGATTTTAAAGAGGGAAGAAAACGAGCCTACCAATTTAAAGGTCAGTGTAGCCCTGAAATTTGCCTCGGCATTTTTGCTCATTCTTTTGGGGTTGTTTGGCCATGCGCTGCATGCCTTTATGCTGCTTGCCGCAACTTTTCTTATCATGCTTCCGCCTTTGGGCTACGGTTTAGCGGTTTGGTTTCGAGCAAAAGATAAAGAATTAGCGTGATAAACGTCCTTGATTTTGCAGGTCTCACAGGGTAGAATACTCTTCCCATGATACAATTTGACGGCGTAGAACTTTCTTTCTCAGGGCATTCTATTTTCACAGATGTCTCTTTTTCTCTGCAAAAAGGGGAGAGGTGCAGCTTTGTGGGGAGGAATGGCTCGGGTAAATCGACCCTTTTTAAGCTTATTGCGGGGGAGTTTGAGCCGGATAGGGGCGCTATCTCAATTTCTAAAAATTATCGTATAGGCTACCTCAATCAACATATTCGTTTTACGGAGCCTACGGTGCTTCAGGAGGCGGCTTTGGGGCTGCCCGAGCATGAGAGGGATGAGCTTTACCGGGCAGAGAAGATTCTTTTTGGTTTGGGGTTCATGGAGGAAGATCTAGATAGATCCCCCGGTGAGTTTTCTGGGGGATATCATCTCCGCCTCCACTTGGCCAAGGTACTTGTTTCAGAACCCGACTGCTTGCTGCTAGATGAGCCAACTAACTATTTGGATATCCTTTCCATCCGCTGGTTGACGAATTTTTTAAGAAGGTGGCCGGGTGAATTCATCTTGATTTCCCATGATCGGGACTTTCTGGATAACGTCTCGACTCATACCATGGGAATCCATCGAGAGAAAGTCAAAAAAATTAAAGGTACGACGCTCGATTTTTTCTCACTGATCCTTCAGGAAGAAGAGCTGCATGAAAAATCCCGTATCAAATCGGAAAAGAAGCGATCGCACATGCAAAGCTATATTGAGCGGTTTGGAGCTAAAGCGTCGAAGGCTTCGCAGGCGCAGTCTAGAGTCAAAATGCTTCAAAGAGTGCCTGTTCTCGATCAATTGAACCAAATTTCTGAGCTTTCATTTATGTTCCAAGAAGCTCCTTTTCCGGGGAGGAAGATGTTGGAAGCAAAAGAGATCGAGTTTTCTTATTCGGATGAGCCTCTAATTGATCAGGTCTCTTTAGAAATCGAAAAGGGTGAGCGCATCGCAATTATTGGGAAAAACGGCCGCGGAAAGTCGACCTTGCTGAGGCTGCTGGGTGGAGATTTGGAGCCTCTAAGAGGGAGTCTTGAGTATTCGGATAATACGCGCCTGGGATACTTTGGGCAGACCCATATCGACAGGCTTGATACGAAGCATACGATCGCTGAGGAAATTGGTCTATCAAATCATAATTTGAATTTCACAGAGGTTAAGGGTATTGCGGGCGCGATGATGTTCAGCGGGGCCCTTTCGGATAAAAAAATAGCGGTTCTATCCGGGGGAGAAAAAAGCCGTGTGCTCCTGGGAAAGATTGTGGCCAAACCGTGCAACCTTCTGCTGCTAGACGAGCCAACGCACCATCTCGATATTGAATCGATTGAAGCGCTGATTGATGCGCTGGAGGATTTTTCAGGGTCTGTCGTCATGGTGACCCATAGCGAGCTGATTTTGCGAAGGCTGAACCTGGATAAGATCATCCACTGCGAGGAGGCAAGGCAGACGCTGTTTCTAGGCACGTATGATGAGTTTTTGGATAAGGGTGGATGGGAGGAAAAGAAGGCGCCGATAAAAAAAGTGGAGACGCCGCCTCGCAAAGAGCCTGAAGCTTCCAAAGAGGTAGAAAAAGAAATCAAGGCGTGTGAGAAAAAAATTGCTGAACTAGAGGCGGAGAAGAAAAAGAAAGAGGCGCTTATGGAAGCAGGAGATTTATCTCCCGAGCTTTTAAAAACGCTCGGCGCTCTTCAGCAAGAGATTGAGGAACTTGAAAACAGGCTTCTTAAGCTTTATGAGGGTTAATTAATAGACTTTGGGATGACGGGAATAAACGTCGATAGGTCGGGTTTTTTGAATTTATCGTTGAATTGATTATCGGGGCAGGGCGGCCATACTTCGTTTCTTCCAAACATGAAAAGCTCGCCGCGTAAGATGAGATCGGATCCTTTCTTCCAAAGTTCGGCATTATACGTTTTGCCGTCGCGTGGATCGACGACATACCCGGCAAACCGTCCTCCGCCTTCGTAACCGGCTCCTAACACAAAGTCAAGGCCGCTGAAGTAAGGGTTACCGACAATTCCAGGAGCTCTTCCTTTAGGGGCATAGATCGAGTCGTCAATCACGCCTTGATCGTTGTAGCTTCCAATGATTCTTCCGTAGTATTTGCCTTTGTAGGCGTAGATGGCGACAATGGAGCTGGGCTTATTCGTTTTTTCATCGATGGTTTGCCAAAACCCTCCGATGTCGCTAGCCATCAAAGCCGAGCAAAGAAGCAAAAGAAAGCTTAAGATGTAGATAGGGCGCATCGTCACCTCACTTAAATTGCATCTTAGGGATTTGAAGGAGCTTTGTCAATTTTGTATTCCTCCAAAATAAGTTAGACAGTATAGTTTTTGAGAAAAATGGAGGATATGTCTTATGTCAGAAATTTCAGGATTGGGCGAGAGCTCAAACATCGATCGATATGATGCTAAGGTTGAAACAGAACCTAAAAAAGTAGAGGTAGAAGCGCAGGAAACTGCG
>JBGPMV010000147.1:0-2851 GCA_041487155.1 Rhabdochlamydiaceae bacterium | reverse complement strand
TCGACATCTTTTTCCATGAGCAGATGAGCTCTTAAAAGCTGTCTTAAATTGTGAGCTTTTTCTTTCCTTTGCGCATCTTCTTCACGAAGAACAACTTTTTTCTGAAGTTTATCTTGCTCATCTAAAGAGGCGTCATGATCAATCTTAGAATATTCGTGTCCCAGATCGAGCATCATGAAGTCATCTGCAGAATGCCCCATCTCCGCCCAGAGATTAATCCCTTTGTCCGTCAGCTCATATTCACTGGACCTTTCGTCAACGATGATATAAAGCTCTGATAACGCCTTTGCCCGGTCTTCTTTGTTCTGTTCTCCATAGTAGAAAATATCCCACGCATCAATTTCTGCGCGCATTTCGGGATCTTCTTTAATTCTTTTGAGGACTTTGTTATGCGGCATCCCTTTTCCCACAAGCCATAGCTTGCGGAAGGCTTCTTTGACGCTCCCTTCTTGCTCTTTTGTCAGCTTTGGGCGCTCGCCCTCTACCATTCTCCCTGCGCCGTCGAGCATTTTACGCGCATCGGATGCAAGCTTCGTACAAAGATCCCGCTGAAAACGGACCAGCTGAGCGACAGGTTCTTTGAGGACATCGTACATCTGCTTGGAGCCGCCGGCCGGTCCTGAAATGATGAGCGGCGTTCGTGCTTCGTCAATTAAGATCGAGTCGACTTCATCGATAATCGCAAAATAATAGCCACGTTGACACTGCTCTTCAGCCTTTTGCGCCATCGAGTTATCTCGCAAATAGTCGAATCCGAACTCAGATGATGTCCCATAAACGATATCGGCTTCATAGACCGATTTACGGCGAAAATGAGGTGTGCTGTTTGTCAGCGCTTCAACGCGCAGGCCCAGCCATCTGAAAATCGCTCCAACCCACTCAGAGTCCCTCTGCACCAGATAATCATTGACCGTGACCAGGTGGACGGGTTTCCCGGTGAGGGCATTCAAATAAAGCGGCATAGAAGAGGTCAGAGTTTTTCCTTCCCCCGTCATCATCTCCGCGATCGATCCGTAGTGAAGAGCAATCCCCCCTAGAATCTGCACATCGTAAGGCACCATGTCCCATTTTTGGCTATAGCCGGAGACATGCACTTCCATCCCGCACATGCGGCGGCAGGCCGATTTTACAACCGCAAAAGCCTCTGGAAGGATCTGATCGACTGTTTCCCCTCTTGCAAGACGGCTTTTAAATTCAGCCGTTTTCGCCTTGAGCTCGTCATCGGACAGCGTTTGAAGCTTTCCCTCTTCCGCCTTCACCTGACGTACTATTTTATGGTACTTTTTAAGGAGACGGGTCTGCTGAGTTCCAAAAATGTGCTTTAAAATGCCAAACATGGGTGCCTTTCAAATTAAAATTATAGTTATGCCTTCATTTCTTAAGGATAACACGAACGTTGACATCCTCCCCTCCATAAATGAAGGGGATTCCTACGGCCTCAAACCAAGGTTGGAATGATGACTTCGGCGGGTTCTTCCCCTGAGTTGGCCTTAGAGAGCTTTACGGTTCGTTCCGACCCTTGCTCTTTTGGTCTTACAGTCTCATACATGAGAAGCGTCACTTTCGGTCTATCCGACCGTAGGCCTTTCGACATTCATCATTATACAAAAAAAAGAAAAAATGGACAATATGGAAAAAAATTAAAGAATCACGCTAACCCCGTCCTAAAGGACAAGGTTTACGCGTATCCACTGATCAAAATATTGCCAGATAGCTTCACACTCATGTAACATAGAGACGATGAAAAATAAAATTTTATCACTACTATTTATTTTAATCCCGTCTCTGGCCTTCCCTTTTGCCAAAGAAGGGGAAGATCTTCAAACCATTGACCTCTTGATTGCTTCTACCGAAAGACAGCTGTCTACACATAAACAGCTCCATGCCTTGATGTTAGAATTTCAAAAACAGCAAGATCAGTTCATGGAAAGCGAGCAGACTAAAGAGCTTGCCTCGCGCATGGTTCAAACCGCCACAAAAATTCTTAACATCGCCGAAGAGCATCAGCTCATCTATCTTTTCACACCTTTTTATGTTGAAGAGCTTAAGTTCTTTGCCGGCATTTCAAAGAAAAAAACTGTATGAAAACGATTCGCTACCTAGATCGAGCAACCGGAGAAGAAAACCAAGAGAAAGTCTACGGAGGGTTTTTCATCCGCCTTCTCTATAGCGATCATTTTTTTTCAAGAGTGCTGGCAAAGCTCATTCTTCCCCTCATGACAAATTTTTCGTTTCCTTCAGCTCTTTATGGCGCTCTTCAAAAAGCCCCTTGGAGCCGCGCCAAAATCAAACGATTTATCCAAAAGTATCATGTCGATGCAGCAGAGTTTCAAGAGCCCGTTTCATCTTTTAAATCATTCAATGACTTTTTCATTCGAAAACTAAAACCGTCTGCGCGGCCCCTTTCCCCCGGAGACAACGTGGCCGTTCTCCCTGCCGACGCCCGCTACCTCGTCTTTCCTAATATCGACCACTCTCAAGGTTTTTTTGTAAAAGGCAAAAAGTTCACCCTCGCTGCGCTTTTGCAAGACGATAAGCTCGCCAGCCGGTTTGCGCATGGAGCCATGGTCGTTGCGCGCCTGGCCCCTGTCGACTACCACCGCTTTCACTTTCCTTGCGATGGAGTGGCTCAAGCGCCCATAGAAATCCCCGGCCCTCTGTACTCTGTAAATCCATTAGCTCTCAAACGGCATAGTGAAATACTTGCGCAAAATAAGCGAATGATCACGCAAATTGACACAACGAGTTTTGATACGGTCCTCTCCATTGAAGTCGGTGCAACCTATGTTGGAACGATCCATCAAACATTTACACCCGAAACTTTTCAAAAAAAGGGCGCAGAAAAAGGGTA
>JBGPMV010000146.1:0-2854 GCA_041487155.1 Rhabdochlamydiaceae bacterium | reverse complement strand
ACCGTTTCTTTGCCGAGCCAGTGGTCGATGCGGAAAATCTGGTTTTCTCCTAAATGTTTCATGAGCTCTTTTTGGAGGTCTTCAGCAGAGCTAAGATCGTGTCCAAACGGTTTTTCAATGATCACCCGAGACCAAGGGCCCTGTGATTCAGGTGATTCGGGATAAACAAGATTTCCTTTTTTGAGTTTTTCAGCAATCAAAGGGAAGTAGCTGGAAGGTGTTGCAAAATAGTAGATCCGGTTTCCTTTGGTGCCCAAACGGTGATCGAGATCTTCCAGTTTTTGCCTCAGCTTAGCATATCCTTCGTCATCATGGAATTCAGAGATGTGGTAATAGAGATGGTCTTCAAAATGTTTCCAGAGATGTTCATCGATCGGTTTTGTGCGCGAGAATTTATTCACGGCCTCGTGCATCTCTTGGCGGAATTGCTGGTCGGTTTTGTCTCTTCTTGCAAACCCTACGCAGGCAAATTGAGAGGGGAGCTGTCCGGCTTTGAGAAGATTATAGAGAGCGGGGATCAGCTTTCGGGAGGTCAGATCGCCGGTTGCTCCGAAGATGACGACAATGCAAGGTTCTGTGAAGCGGCCTTGGTTTTCTTCACGCAGGGGGTTCATGAAAAATCCTTTTGGTCTAGATAAGATTGTAAAATGACCACTGCAGAGAGGGTGTCGCTCAATTGGGCTCTCTCTTTTCTTCTGACCCCGGCATCAGAGAGCGAGCGTTCAATCAGCGCAGAGGTGAGCCTTTCGTCCCAGAGCTCTACAGGAAGTTTGGAGCTTTGTTCTAAATCTTTCGCAAATTTTCTGGCAGCTTCTGTCATCGCGCTGTCTTGGCCGCTCAGTTTAAGAGGGAGTCCGACGACGATCTTCTCAATGGCCCCTTCTTTTTTCAAAAGCTCTAGAAGCCCTTGAACAAAATCACGACTGTTTTTCAGCATGCCGAGCGGTCTTGCTAAGATGTGCCTCTCATCGGAGACGGCAACTCCTATCCGGACGGTGCCAAAATCAAGCCCCACAATTCTACCCATGATGTTTAATGGCAGCTTCAATAAAGTCTCTAAAGAGCGGGTGAGGCTGGCTTGGTTTGGATTTAAATTCAGGGTGGAATTGGACGCCGAGCATCCACGGATGGTCCGTGATCTCGACGATTTCGCAAAGCCCCTCTTTAGGCAGCGTTCCAGAAATAATAAGACCTTTTTCTTGGAAAGGAATTTTGAAAATGTCATTCAGCTCAAAACGGTGCCGGTGCCTTTCTGAAATAGTGGTGGCTCCGTAGGCTTTTGCTGCTTTGGAGCCGGCCTTTAATTGGCAAGGATACGCTCCCAGGCGCATGGTGCCGCCGAGATCTTCAACGCCTGTCTGCTCGCCTAAAAGCGAGATCACCGGATGGGCCGTCTTGGGATCGAACTCAGTTGAGTTTGCATCGGGAAGGTTTAGGACATGCCGTGCAAATTCAACGCACATCACCTGCATTCCTAGGCAAAGTCCAAAATAAGGAATTTTATGTTCACGGCAGTATTTGGCAGTTAAGATTTTTCCGATCCAGCCCCGCTCGCCAAATCCTCCGGGCACTAAATAACCGTCGCAGCCCGCAATCGCTTTTTCAACAGATCCATCCTCGACGATTTTATCGGCTTCAAAGATGCGGATTTCCAGCTCTGCTTGAGCAGCTGTTGCTGCATGGTGGAGCGCTTCAAAAACCGACTTGTAAGCGTCTTCTAGCTGCATGTACTTGCCTACCACACCGATCACAACTTTCTTGAGGGGATTTTTCAGCTTGTGGACCATTTCTTGCCACGCTTTCAGATTGGGAACCATGTCGGGGAGCCTTAAAAACTCAATCACCTTCGAGTCGACTTTTTGTTCATGCAAGGTTAAAGGAACTTCGTAGACGGAATACTGGGCATCGACTTCATCCATCACAAAGTCACGCCTTACGCTGCAGAAAAGGCTGATTTTATCTTTGATTTCATCTGTTAGGTGCTCTTCACAGCGGCATAAGATCATATCGGGAACGATTCCAATGCCACGCAGGGTTTGAACCGAGTGCTGTGCAGGTTTCGTTTTGACTTCGCCTGCGGCTTTGACGTAGGGAACATAAATGAGATGAATATTTAAACAGTCCGACGGTCTTTCAAGCCTAAATTGCCGGATGGCTTCTAAGAAAGGAAGCGACTCAATATCTCCTACTGTTCCGCCGATTTCTACGATCGTCACATCGGTATTTTCTTGGCTATTTGCCACATCGAGGATTCTTTTTTTGATCTCATCCGTGATGTGAGGAATTACTTGAACTGTTTTTCCTAAATAGTCGCCTCTGCGCTCTCGTTTAATGACAGCTTCATAAATTTGACCAGCTGTGGCATTGGAGGCTCTTGAAATCGTGGCATTGGTAAATCGGTAGTAATGACCCATATCTAAGTCGGTTTCTGCGCCATCATCGGTCACATAAACTTCTCCATGCTGGAAGGGGTTCATCGTGCCTGGATCGACGTTGAGGTAAGGGTCGAGCTTGAGCATTGAAACTTTTAATTTGCGCGCTTCTAAGAGCATCGCGAGGGAAGCGGCAGTCAAACCCTTTCCCAAGGAGGAGAATACTCCCCCCGTAACAAAAATATATTTTGAAGACATGGCCTAATTGTAGGGAGTTAGTTCCTTTTCTGCAAACGATATGGTAAGCCCGCTTTAAAATTGGATTTGAGGCAGGAGACTAATGAAAAACTCTCTTGACCATCCATCAACTTCTCTTGGATCCTGAATAAAGCGTTTAATATCATCTTTAGCGCTTTCTAGATTAAGACCCGCTATTTTTTCTTCTAAAAAATTCAGAAGGGTATTTTTAGTTAGAAGCGTTT
>JBGPMV010000145.1:0-2956 GCA_041487155.1 Rhabdochlamydiaceae bacterium | reverse complement strand
TAAAAGCGTAGAATACCGAATCGAGCTCGTCTCCTGTCATCTGGCCGTGGCCTGTGACGATTTTAGCGTGGGGAAGGCGTTTTTTGAGTTCATCGGTGACTTGAAAAATCGATTCGACGCGGTTGTGAATAAAATAGACCTGGCCGTCTCTAGAGAGTTCCCGGAGCATAGCGCTGGCGATGATGTTCGGGTCGCGCTCGGTAAGGATCGTTTTGATGGGAAGGCGGTCTTGCGGCGGGGTATTGATGAGGGAAATATCGCGCGCTCCCAAAAGAGATAGATAGAGCGTGCGAGGAATCGGCGTGGCAGTGAGAGTCAGGCAATCAACACCGGTTTTAAGAGCTTTAAGATGTTCTTTGGAGCGAACCCCGAACCGCTGCTCTTCGTCGATGATGATGAGCCCGAGGTCTTTAAAGGCAATGTCTTTGGAAAGAAGCCGGTGCGTGCCGATAAGAATGTCGACTTTTCCCTCCCGCACATCTTCTAAAACCTGTTTCACCTCTTTTCCTGAGTGGAACCTAGAGATCGCTTTGATGATCAGGGGATGGTTTTGCATCCGTTCAGTGAATGTCTGGTAGTGCTGCAGTGCAAGCACTGTTGTGGGAACCAGCACGGCGACTTGTTTTTTTCCATCGAGGACGGCTTTAAAGGCCGCGCGCATGGCAACTTCTGTTTTTCCATAGCCGACATCTCCGCAGATGAGCCTGTCCATGGCTTTTAAAGAGCGCATATCTTGTTTGATATCGAAAATCGCGCGGAGCTGATCTTCGGTTTCAGGATAGGGAAACTCATCTTCAAATTGCATCAGCTCCAGGCTATCAGGGGAATAGAGAAATCCGCCGTGCACCTCTCTTTCTGCATTCATGCGCAAAAGATCTTGCGCATATCCCACAATCGCTTTTTGGGCCGATGCTTTGGCGCGCTGCCAATTTTTTGTTCCTAGGGTGTGAAGCGTAGGGGATTCTTCTTTTGCTCCAATATAGCGCGAGACTAAATACGCTTGGGAAACGGGGACGTAGAGCTTGCTTTTCTCCGAGTATTCCAGCAGGAGATATTCTGTTTCTACACCTTGATGGTTGGGCCGTTTTTCCATCCCTTGGTATTTTCCAATTCCGTGATTGAAATGGACGACGAGATCGCCCGGGATGAGTTCGTGGAAATCAGAAGGCGGCGTATGGTAGGTGCTTCTCCATTTTTCACGCCGTACTTTTTGCCGGTGGGTCAGCTCCGTGATGGGAACGATCGTCACGGACGAATCAATCAAGCCAAAACCTTCCGAGAGATACCCTTTGATGAAGTTTTTAGCGCTTGGAAATGTTCTGCGAATGAGTTCTTCTTCTCCTTCATGTTCGCACACAAAGCGCATCTCTTGCCCCGGCTTTTCAGGATCGACCGGTGTGAAGGGATTATGCCACCTTGCTGTCTCAAACGATTTGCCAAAACACTCAAAGTTCAGCGGCTGGAGCGGATTTTTTCCTGTATAAAAAGCTCTGCCTGTTTTTTTGCCCAGGCGCACCTCGGAAAGATCTTCAATCGGTTTATCACTCCAAAAGAGGAGCTGATGTTTTTTCATTTGATCCAGAAGAGAGGGGAAAGAGATCATCATCTTGCTTTGCATGCCGGGCAGTTTTTGCAGCGCAACCCAGCGGTCTTCAATCTCCAAGAGATGATCAAAAACGACGATGCACTCTTTGAGATACGCAAGGAGGCTCTCCCCCTCTTGGATATTTTCGTGAGCTGGCGATAGGAAAAAGCTTTGAACTTTTGCAATCGACTTTTGTCCGATGGGATCAAACGAGCGGATGTTGTCGATGGCATCTCCGAAGAATTCAATACGATACGGCTCTGTGGCGCTGACAGGGAAAATATCAATAATTCCGCCGCGGACTGCAAATTCTCCTTTGTCTGCAACAACAGACGATCTGCGGTAGCCCAGCTCGCCTAAAATTTTAGGAAGATCGGTAAAAGGAACCTCATCACCCACTTTCCACGTTTTGCACAGCGGTTTAAAAAAAGCAGGTGAAGGGACTTTTTGCAGCGCTGCCTGCAGGGGGCAAATAATGACGGAGGCCGTTTTAGAAGATAGCAAATGGTGGAGGGTTTCAAGACGCTTTCCGACAATATCAGGGCTCGGCGGAATCTCCTCTCCTGGAAGCGTTTCCCAAGGGGAAAATTCAAAGACATTTTTCAAGTCAAAAAATGGAGCATTATCAATGACTTTGCTCGATCTTATTTCAGCGGTTATCACTAAAATGTTTTTCTTTGACTGTTCTTGAAGAAGTTTTAACACGACCGCTTTGGGCGCGTCACTTAACCCCTCCACTAAAAGAGAAGGGGTGTCAGTGAGATGCTCTCGGAAAAAATCAAGAGAAGGGCTATTTAAGTTCACGGATGATCTGATGGAGTTTGCCAAATAAAGTTTCAAGATGTTCGGGGGATTTTCCGCCGGCTTGAGCCATTTCAGGTTTTCCTCCGCCCGAACCTCCAATAATCGGTGCTGCTTCTTTAAGTAGCGCCGCTGCATTCCATCCTTTTTTCACGAGGTCGGGAGTCAGCCGCACAACCACTTGGCATCGATCTGCTGTTTTAAGAGCAAGAACGATCACGCCCGACTTTAGATGATGGGCGACATCTTCAGAAAGCGGTGTCAGCTCATTGGCTTCAACTGCAACAATTGCGCTTAAAAAGGGAGCAGGAGCTTCATGCGTAGCTGTTTTCACAAGCGCTATCGCAATCTCTTTCAGAACGACTCTGCGCGCAGCTTTCAGCTGCTGCTCTACGGCTTTCAGTTCCGAGGCCTGTAGAGCGATTTGTGTTTCTAACGTTTTAACCTCTTCCCTTGCAAACTTTTCAGCCGACTCGCCTGTGACGGCTTCGATGCGGCGCACGCCGGCAGCAATGCTGCCTTCTTTCACAATTCTAAAATATCCGATCGTGCCGGTCGATGGAGTATGCG
>JBGPMV010000144.1:0-2957 GCA_041487155.1 Rhabdochlamydiaceae bacterium | reverse complement strand
ATCTTAATGGAAACCGACGGCTCGCTCCTTAAACTTCCCCTCTTGCAATCGGGGCTCTGTTCCACCGCCGATGCCTTTTTTGACACTGAAATGTCAGAAGTCCCCTTTCTGATCATTTGTAAAGGATGCGATCCTGAGCAGGCAGGTGCGCTTGAAGATCTCCTTTTAAAATCACTTCGGGAAATTGCCGATCAAGGGATACCGCCTCACATGATTGAAGCTTCCCTTCACCAGCTGGAGCTCTCCCGCACAGAAATCGGCAGCGAACATGGCCCGTTTGGGCTGTCGCTCTTTATGCGCGCAGGCCTCACATTGCAGCATGGAGGGCGCCCGGAAAAGGCCCTCAAAATCCACACCCTCTTTGCCGAGCTCCGTGAAAAACTGCAAAATCCCGATTACCTTCCCGGCTTGATCCGAGAGCTGCTTCTTAAAAACCCTCACCGTGTCCGTGTACTCATGAGACCCGATACGAAACTTTTGGATAAAGAGCAGGAAGAGGAAACTCAAAAGCTCAAACTTTTAGATAAAGACCTCCCCCCGGATGAGAAGAAAAAAATCGTCCAAACCATGGCCCATCTAGAAGAGTTCCAAAAAACGCAAGAGCATCAAAACCTCGACTGCCTCCCAAAAGTCACCCTGAATGATGTCCCTCTACTCTCAAGAGACTATCCGCTAAAGCAAAAAGAAAAAGTCTTTTTTCATGAAGCATTTACCAATGGCTTTGTCTATGCAGACCTTGTCATGGATCTTCCGTTTGTATCTGTAGAAGAGCTCCATTATGTGCAGCTTTTCATTTCGCTTTTATCTGAAGTCGGCGTAGGCCGGCGCACCTATGTGCAAAATCTAGAAGTTTTACAAGCCCATGTCGGAAGTATGAACGCATCGCTTACACTCTTCCCTGACATGGAAGATCCAACCCGGATGAAACCGGCGCTGCTCCTTCGCAGCCGAGCTTTAGAAAGAAACAGCTCTATGATGTTCGAGCTTATGAAAGAATGGGCGCTTGGCGTCCGCTTTGATGAAACCCAAAGAATCGAAGAACTCATTGAGCAAAGCAATACAGCGCTCGAGCAGCGGCTGACTAAAAATGGACTGCGGTATGCAGCAGCGCAGGTGTTTAGCGGACTTACTCCTGTCGGTTTTATCTTTGAAAAATGGCAAGGGATCTCCTATTACCAATGGATTAAAACCATCGCTCAAGATTTTCCCCGAGCCCTCCCTAAAATCATCGATAAGCTCCATGAACTGAAACAGCGGCTTATCTCCTTCAAAAACCCTGAAATCGTCCTCACCTGCTCGCAAGAAGCGTATAAAAACCTTCCGCTTGAACAGCTCCTTGATCTCCCCTCAAGACCCTTCAAAGCCTGGGAAGTCCCCTCTCATATTCCTCCCATATTATCTCAAGGACGGCCGATCGCCTCCCCCGTCTGCTTCACAGCTCAAGGCCTGAAAGTCGCAACCTATCTAAATCCGCATGCGCCCGGCTTGATCCTTGCATCTCAGCTCATGGATCACCTTGTACTCCATCCTAAGATCCGCGAGCAAGGCGGCGCTTATGGCGCAGGAACCACCTACGTCCCGGCTCTCGGCCATTTCACCTTCCATACCTACCGAGACCCCCATCTAGCCTCTTCGTTGCAAATATTCAAAGAAGCTGTTGATACAATCGCAAACGGCCATTTCTCAAAAGAAGATTTAGAATCTGCAAAATTAGAATCGATCCAAAGCCTCGACAGCCCCATCAGCCCCGGAAGCCGAGCAGCGGCCTCCTATTCCCTGTGGCGAGAAGGAAGATCATTAGAGCATCGGCAGCACTTCCGAGACCGGCTCTTATCCCTCACATCCCAAGAGGTCGCTTTAGCCGCCCTCCATGAGCTCAAGCCCCGCCTGGAAACCAGTCAGGTTGTGTCATTTGGGTCTCAAGAATTGCTTGAAAAAGAAAATAAGGCCCTTACAAAACCTTTGCCAATTATCCCCATTTAAGGTAATTTTAGTCGCTTTCCAGTTGAGGGCGTATAGCTCAGTTGGTAGAGCGCCTGTCTTACACACAGGTGGTCATAGGTTCGAGTCCTTTTGCGCCCAAATCCTTTGCGGAAGTAGCTCAATTGGTTAGAGCGCTGCCCTGTCACGGCAGAGGTTGCGGGTTCGAGCCCCGTCTACCGCGAACATAAAAAAAGCGATTGACTCTTTCGAATCAATCGCTTTTTGCTTTCTAGCTTAAACGAGCTGTTAGCCCAGAAACAAATTGTCTAAAATGCTCGAAACATCCGGCTGGTATGACTCGGCTTCTGGTAAATCCTTGCTGGATACATTCGCGATAGTTTGCCCCGAATCAACTTTCTCTTCTTTTGTCATCTCTCGGTAGAGTTTGTAAGCAAGCAAAACGCCTCCGCCAAGCGCAAAAGCGCCGGCAGCATATTTAAACGTTTCCTTACCGATTTTTTTCACAGCCGTTCTTCGAGCTTCCTCTAACATAAACTGTTTTACATCTTTTTCTTCAGCAACGAAATTGAGAAATTCCGGCACCATCTGTTCACCCTGTTCAACCAAAAACTCATTAGCTAACTTTGCACCTTCTTGAAAGAAAGCCTTTGGTCCATGAAGAGGATTTCCAGCGCCGGTTTGTTGTGGAAACCCATTCAAATACTCTGGAATATCATTGGGTGAAAAATTGCCTACCCTCCGAGGTGCTGGGTTCTTAGGTTGAGATTCGTTACATACCTTGCTCAGATGACTATCACCATCATTCATGAGCTTGTCAAAATTACCTAACTCGAGATCTATCTCATCCTGTTGATATTCTGCGGCCCATTCATTTCCTGCATTCTTAGAGGCCTGCTTGAACTCATTTAAATATTCATCTACCATTTCAGGCGGCTTTGGAGCCTGGGGAGCCTGTGTCTTTTCACTAGAAACAGGAGCTTTATTCATTGATTGAGCCGTAGAAACAACCTCTT
>JBGPMV010000143.1:0-3085 GCA_041487155.1 Rhabdochlamydiaceae bacterium | reverse complement strand
CTTTAATTTCCTCTTGAATAGGCTCTTTTTCTTCGAGGGCGACTTCAGGCTCTTGAACTTTGGGCGCTTGAATAATCACTTCTTCTTTGACTTCTTCTTCGACCATCTCCGGTTCAATGAAGACTTTTTCTTTGATCACGACCACGCCTACCATCTGAGGAGGTTGCGGCTGGGTTTGACTTAAGAGGCTAAAGAGGCTCTTGACAGTCCGGCCAATGGCCATCGTCAGTTCATCCTCGCTCATCTCTATCTGATATTTTTGATTTGCTGCAGACGGCAGCATCATAACTTCAAAACCGATTTCACTCTCTCTATCAATTGCATCGACCATTGGGCACTCCTTGTTTAAAGATTTCGTTAGAGAATTATTTATACACCGTTAGCAAATTTTTGAGGAAGTAAAAAATAGTGAGCAAAATGTTCATAGAGGGGATAATCTTTTCATGACGCTTCTACCTAAGCACGCAAATGGATGTCCGTATCTTCTTCTAGCTCCGATGGAGGGGCTGGGGGACCGCCCTTTTAGAAAAGCGATGGCCTCCATCGGAGGTTTCGATGAGGCGGTGACAGAATTTATCCGCGTCCCAAAAAACGCCCATGTTCCTAGCTTAGCCAGCGTCTATGATGCCGATGAGCTGTCTCCGATTCCACTCGCTGCCCAAATCATGGGATCCGAGCCGGAGCTCGTTGCAGAAATGGGGCGCGAGCTCGTGAAAAGAGGAGCCCGGCGGATTGATCTGAATTGCGGATGCCCCTCCAATACCGTTGTCGGAAAAGGAGCCGGCTCCAGCTTGCTTAAAGACCCTTCTATTCTACATGAAGTGGCTAAAGCCCTTGTCAAGTCTATCGATGTGCCTGTCACGGTGAAAATGCGCTCTGGCTATGAAGATACGTCGCTTCTTAAAGAAAATCTCTTAGCGGCTCAAGAAAGCGGAATCCGATTTTTAACTCTGCATCCCCGCACCAAAGTCGATGGATACGGCCCCCCTGCTAAATGGGAGCTGATTGCGTTTGCTAAATCGATTTTAACGATACCCGTTGTGGGAAATGGCGATATTTTGACGGCAGAAGATGCACACCGAATGCTCAAAGAAACCGGCTGCGACGCTCTCATGATCGGACGGGGAAGCGCAATGAACCCCTTCATTTTCCATGAAATCAAAGCCTCATTTACGCACGCGCCTTGCGTGCCAAGCGGGCCTCTTCTTGAATCCTTTATTGAAGTTTTTGTGAAAGAGCTCTCGCCGGAGAGCCCTCCGAAGAACCGTATTGGAAAACTTAAGCAGCTCTTCAGCTTTCTCTACCGAAAAAACGGTGCTTTATTATCCATCCGGCCCTCTATTTTGACCTTTAACACACTGGACGAATCGGCTTTTTTAGCTCACGCTAAGAAAAACCTTACCAGCTGGCTTTGACAATCCCAGGAATAAATCCTTGGTTGGCCAACTCACGGAAGCATAGACGCGACATCTTAAACTTACGGAGAAATCCTCGCGCTCTGCCTGTAAATTGGCAACGGTTGCGAAGACGGGTCGGAGACGAATTTTTAGGGAGTTTATTAAGGGAGATCATCGCGGCAAGACGCTCTTCATCGCTTTTGGTTAGATCTTTCACAATTTCTTTCAGTTCCTGGCGACGATTCCATTTCAGTTTGACCATTCTTTCTCGTCGTTTTTCTTTTGCAATCGAACCTTTGCGTGCCATTATTTCTTTCTCCCTGGACCTTTTTGACGTTGTTTACGGTTTGGATCATTTTTATTGATCACATAAATGCGACCTCTTCGGCGTACAATTATGTCGCCTTTTGAAGGATCTGCTTTAATTGATGCTCTGACTTTCATCTTTGACCTTTCTTAAAATTGGTATTATTCTAGGGGGTGGCATATTTTCATAGCAACAACTTTTGCTTGAGGGATTTCCCTTAAATAGGTTAAGATCTCTACTTTAGAGAAAAAATTATGAAAAGAACCTATCAACCTAGTAAACGTAGACGTCAAAAAAAATGCGGCTTTCGCAAGCGAATGAAGACTGCCAAAGGGCGTCAAATCATCAATCGCCGTCGACGGATCGGACGCAAACGACTCTCTGTTTAAGACAAAACTTTCCTAAAAAAGTTCGTCTTCGTACGCGTCAGGAGTTTCGGCGAGTTCAACGAGAAGGCAGACGCTTACTCGGTAAATTTTTAATTTTCCAATATTCAAGTGAAAATTTTAATTACCCGCTCCTAGGCGTCACCGTTTCTAAGCAATTCGGCTCGGCCGTCGTACGGAACCGTTTTAAACGGCGCATCCGCGAGGTGTTCCGCAAGCTCAAACACCGCCTGCCGGCAGGGCTTGTGGTTCACGCATCCCCCCGTCAAGGCACAGAACAACCTACCCTCTCTCAAGTCGAGGCCGATTTTACTCTTTTCCTTGAGAGTGGTATAAACCAGTAACATGCTCAACGACCATCAGCGTAAAGCCATTCAAACCACCGAAGGCCATGTATTAGTCCTCGCAGGGGCCGGCAGCGGGAAAACAAGCGTCATCACCCACCGGATCGCCTACCTGATTCAAGAAAAACAGGTCCCGCCTTCCTCTATTTTAGGGCTCACTTTTACCAATAAAGCCGCCGAAGAGATGCGAAAACGGGTCGCCGCGTTGGTCGATCAGGCCCTTGCAAAACAGGTCGTTTTATCGACGTTTCACAGCTTTTGCATGAAAATCCTTCGAAGAGACATCGATAAACTCGGCTATACGAAAGATTTTAGCATTTACGATGAAAAAGAGACCCGCAGGCTTTTAAACCAGCTGGTGCGGGAAGAACTCGCCCACGATGGGGATCTCCCCTCGCTCGACCCGACGCTGGCAGCGATTTCTCAGGCAAAAAATAAAGCCCAAACCCCCGAAGAGATGGAGGGAGACGCTTTCTCTAAAAACCTCTATGGAAAGCTCCAGATGACCATGCGGGCTTATAATGCCGTTGATTTTGACAACCTGCTCCTCTTAACGCTCAGGCTTTTTGAAGAACATCCTGAAGTGCTAGAAAAGTACGCAGACCGTTTCCGCTACATCATGATCGATGAATACCAAGATACGAACCTTGT
>JBGPMV010000142.1:0-3110 GCA_041487155.1 Rhabdochlamydiaceae bacterium | reverse complement strand
CACTCCTAAATTCTTAAGACGATAACAAATCGCCCCCATACTTAGCTGAAACTGCTCTTTAAGCAGAACAAGTTCTTGCCATTCAATAACCTTACGCTCTTTTCCCACGGTTTGGAATACAGCTTCTCTCGGAAATAGAAAAGCGCCTGCAAATCGATTACAAGCTTGCTCTTCATCTAGTTTGGGAGAAAGGCGATTGATTAGAATATAGTGAGCGAGTTCATGAGCCAAATTGAACCGTTGCCTATCACCCGGCCATCTTGAACTAATCACGATGATGGGCTGATCATAGATGACAGTGGAAAGACCATCAAAATGTTTTTCGTCAGTATCAACAACAAAGACTCTTACTCCTTGGCTTTCAAAAGCCTTGATAAGGTCATGGATGGGAGCGAGTCCTAGTTTCCAATGAACACGAAGTTTTTCAGCAAATGACTCTATCTCTTCTAAGTTATTAATTTTCAGAGAAAAACTAGCGGGAAGTTCAAATTTAGGCACTGGTGAAACCGGATAAAGATTCTCTAATTCTAAACGTCGCTCGATTTGACTAATCACCTGAAATTTAATCGCTTCTTCAGCCCTTCGATTGAGTTTTTTTCGCTTTCTGAACTTTACATTATCAAGAGAGACTTTGATTGGGCGGAAAAAGAAATCAATACGCACTTTGAGGGCTTTTGCCAACTTGATAAGCACGTCCGAGGAAGGATAGACGGCCCCGTCTTCGTATTTTTTGATTGCTGCGTGGCTTAAATCTACAAGATCCGCAACTGCACGAAGGCTTAGGCCTGCAGCTTTTCTTGCTTGTTGTAACCGGATGCTTAAGTTGCTCATGGGTAAACCCTGTATTTTCCTCAATTAGTTTACAAGATACTAAAAACGCTCTATTTTGTAAACCGAAACGTCCTCCAGTCTCATTAACTGCTCCTGAAGTACTGGTATACAAAAAAAGAATAACAATTCACGTTGGCTCAAAAAAGTCCCCTTCCGCACACTTTACATGTGATTCTTCACCTGCAAGTGTGGATTTGTCTGGGTTTTTCCATCTACTTCTTGATTACAAAGGCGATCTAATTGCATCCTCCAATAAAAATGCAAAAAGAATACACATGCCCTATGCACCCGCAGGTTGTTCAGCTGGTTCCAGGATCATGCCCGATTTGCGGCATGCGGCTCGAGCTCAAGGTGCCTTTAGCGCATGACGAAGATGATGATGAGCTGAAAGACATGAGCCGCCGTTTCTGGGTGGGCCTGGCTTTAAGCATTCCTATTTTCTTGCTGGCAAACTTTCACTTAAGCAGCGCCTGGCTTCAGGCGCTCTTGGCCACGCCCGTAGTTCTTTGGTGCGGCGGACCCTTTTTCGAGAGAGGATGGCGCTCGCTTGTGACAAGGCATTTGAACATGTTTACTTTAATCAGCCTGGGTGTCGGCGCAGCTTACGTCTACAGCCTCATTGCGACCTTTTGGCCTTCGATTTTTCCTTTAAACATGCGGGCAGGCCTCTACTTTGAAGCTGCAAGCGTGATCACAGTCCTTGTCCTCTTAGGGCAAGTACTGGAGCTAAAAGCCAGGATCAAAACCAGCCAAGCGATTAAACAACTGCTGCGCCTTGTCCCCGCAACGGCTCGCTTGATTCTTCAAGATAAAACCGAAAAAGACATCCCTCTGGATGATGTCAAAAAAGGAGACATTTTACGTGTCAGGCCCGGAGAAAAAGTCCCCACCGACGGTATCGTCGTAGAAGGAACGAGCTCCATTGATGAGTCGATGATCACAGGAGAGCCTTTTCCCGTCTTAAAAAACACAAATGACAGGGTCACGGGAGCGACTTTAAATGGCAGCGGAAGCTTTATCATGCGAGTAGAGCGCGTCGGCCAAGAGACTCTTCTTGCCCGTATTGTCCAGATGGTCGCGGCAGCGCAGCGAAGCCGCGCTCCCATCCAAAAACTTGCCGATAAGGTCTCTTCCTATTTCGTTCCTGCCGTCGTCTTTGCTGCGATTCTGACTTTTTTCATCTGGGGATTATTCGGGCCGGAGCCCCGGTTTGGTTTAGGTCTCATCAATGCTGTCGCTGTCTTAATTATTGCCTGCCCCTGCGCTCTGGGACTTGCAACTCCCATGTCGATCATGGTCGGCATCGGGCAAGGAGCGCTCCATGGCCTTCTCATCAAAAATGCTGAAGCCTTGGAAACGATGGCACATGTCGATACGGTTGTCGTCGATAAAACAGGCACTCTCACCGAAGGAAAACCAAAATTAACTCAAGTCATCAGCCTCTCTGAAAAAAGTGAAAATGAGATCCTTCAGATCGCTGCCAGCTTAGAAGTTGCAAGCGAACACCCGCTGGCTCAGCCCCTCTTAAACGCTGCGAAGGAAAAAAAATTACAGCTTCTCCCTTCAAGTGATTTTCAAAGCATCAGAGGAAAAGGCATCACCGGAAAACTTGCACTGGGCCCTGCCGCCATTGGAAACCAGAAACTTTTCAGCGAGCTGGGAATCGATTTTTCCCTTGCTCTCAAAAAATCAGAAGATCTTCGCCAAAAAGCCCAGACCGTTTTTTATTTAGCGCTGAATCAGCGCGTCATTGGAATCGTTGCTGTGGCAGACGTGATCAAAGAATCGACCTACGAAGCAATAGAAATGCTTCATAAAGATCAGATTCGGCTTGTCATGGTAACCGGAGATAATAAAATCACAGCGGCAGCTGTAGGAAAGGCGCTTAAAATTGATGAAATCCAAGCCGAAATCCTTCCCGAAGAGAAGAACAAGATCGTCAAACGGCTCCAATCAGAAGGTCGTATCGTCGCGATGGCAGGCGATGGCATCAATGATGCTCCGGCGCTAGCTCAAGCCAATGTGGGGATCGCCATGGGAACAGGAACCGATATTGCGATGGAAAGCGCAGGTATTACGCTTATCAAAGGCGACTTAAGAGGAATCGCCAGGGCCAGAAGACTTAGCCAAAACACTCTTCGCAATATCAAGCAAAATCTTTGGTTTGCTTTCATCTATAATGCCCTCGGAGTTCCGATCGCCGCCGGTATTTTTTATCCCGTGTTTGGCCTACTTTTAAGCCCCATTATTGCAAGCGCCGCAATGGCATTCAGTTCCGT
>JBGPMV010000141.1:0-3170 GCA_041487155.1 Rhabdochlamydiaceae bacterium | reverse complement strand
GGCAGAATGCTTCCTCAGTTCTGCCCTCTCGAAACTCTGGTTGCAGACAAGCGATAGGGTAAGCACGAAACGGATTAGAGTACGTGCCGCTATACAACATTGTCGAGGGGAGCGAGCCCAAAAGGCTCCGTTACAAGGCCCGTAAGGGCAATTTTTAAGGAATTTTATGGTAGTATTTGTAGTAGATAAACATCACAAACCTTTGATGCCTTGCTCTGAAAAACGGGCAAAGCTTTTATTAAATAGGAGAAGAGCTAGAATTCATTCAATGTATCCATTTGTCATTCGCCTTGTCAATAGTACTAACGGAGAAAGCGTCTTGCAGCCCGTTCGCTGCAAGATTGATCCAGGTAGTAAAACGACAGGAATCGCCATCGTACGGGAAGATAAGGAAGAGCAACTTGTCTTGTTCCTGATGGAACTTACGCATCGTGGAAATGCCATTCATGAATCCCTGCAAACACGAGCAAGCCTAAGAAAACGCAGGCGGTCTAATTTACGGTATCGCCAAGAACGCTTTGACAATCGAAGAAAATCGGAAGGGTGGCTGCCTCCTTCTATATCGCATCGTGTGCACACTGTATTAACTTGGGTACAACGTTTGCAAAAATGGGCTCAATTAACTGCTATCACATGCGAAAGAGTGCGCTTCGACACCCAAAAACTTCTCCATCCAGAAATTGATGGCGTTGAATATACACAAGGAACTCTCTTTGGCTACGAAATCCGCGAATACCTCCTCGAAAAATGGGGACGCATCTGTGTTTACTGCAATGCGAAAAATGTCCCCCTACAGATCGACCATATCATTCCCAAAAGCAAAGGCGGATCCAATCGTATTGACAATCTTACATTAGCCTGTAGTTCATGCAACCTCAAAAAAGGGAGTCTTTCAGTGAAGGCTTTTACTAAGAAGGCTATTCGTTCTGTTCCCTCTTTGAAGGATGCCGCCGCTGTGAACACTACCCGAAACGCCCTCTGGAAGGCCTTGACAGCTTTATCTGTTCCTTGTGAAGCAGGCACCGGTGGACAGACAAAGTATAACCGCTATCGTTTTGGTATTCCGAAAACACATGCTTTAGATGCAGCTTGTACAGGAACTCTGGATAATCTAAAGAACTGGATCATTCCGACGCAACAGATTCTTGCTACCGGCAGAGGCTCTTACAAAAGGACCCGCCGCGATCGCTTTGGCTTCCCCCGCGGATTTTTATTAGGGCAAAAAAAAGTAAATGGCTTCCAGACGGGCGACCAGGTTACTGCCGAAGTTCCCTCCGGGAAAAAGAAAGGATGCTATGCAGGAAGAGTCGCCATTCGTGCTTCCGGCAATTTCAATATCCAAACGGATTCGGATGTGGTCCAAGGCATTAACTCCAGACATTGTCGCCTGATACAGCGAGCCGATGGCTATCATTATTTAAAACTTACCCCTGGTCTTAACACAGAGGGATTTAAAACAAAACAAACAAAGGAGCAGCGCTTCCTCCCCGTCCTAAAGGACGAGGGTTCCGCGCTGTTATATTAGGATAATGAATCAAGAAATTCTTATTAATGTTGAGACGAAAGAAATCCGGTGCGCCTTCCTTCAAAACGGCATCCTTCATGACCTGGTGATCGAGCGGAAAAACAACCGCCAGCTCACGGGAAATATCTATAGAGGAAAAGTAACCAATATCCTCCACAATATCCAATCTGCTTTCATTGACATCAATGAGGGAGAAAATGGATTTATTCACATTTCAGACATTTTGGAAAACACGCAGAAGTTCCAAGAGATGTTCGATATGGACTTTGATATCGTAACAAAATCGAAGAAAAAGCAAGACGAAACCGATATCGCCAAAATTTTGAAACCCGATCAACCTGTTCTCGTGCAAGTGGTGAAAGAGCCGATTGGATCTAAAGGCGCACGCTTGACATCGAATGTTTCTATTGCGGGTCGCTTTTTAGTTCTCGTTCCAAGTACGCCTCATCGAGGGGTTTCGCGGAAAATTGAGGATAGAGCAGCAAGAGAAAGACTTAAAAAACTGATCCAAGCTTTTGAAATGCCTCAAGATATGGGTCTTATTTGCCGGACAGCGAGTGTGGGCGCAACCCAAGAGCAGCTCGTTCAAGAAGCCCATGATCTTTTAGAGACGTGGAAAGACATCATGGAAAAATTTGAAAAGTCGACAAAACCGACATGTCTTTTTGAAGAATCCGATCTGATTAAAAGGGCTCTTTTAACTGCGATTGATAAGAAGTATCAGCGTGTTTTAGTCGATGACCATGCGATGGTCTTGCGGCTCAAGCAAATGGCGGCTCGCTTTGGCGCGGATGAAAATTTAAAGATCGAGCAATACCGGGATAAAATTCCGATGTTTGAGCGGTTTGGGGTTGAAAGAGAAATTGATAAAGCTCTTAAAAGAAAAATCTGGCTTCCGAGCGGAGGATACCTCTTTTTTGATCGAACAGAGGCGATGCTCACTATCGATGTCAACTCAGGGCGCAGCAAAGATAAGAAGTCGACCTCAGATGTCGAGGAGTCTTTAGTGCGGATCAATATGGAAGCGGCAGAAGAGATTGCACGGCAGCTTCGTCTGCGTAATATCGGGGGATTGATTATTTGCGACTTCATCGATATGCGCATGCGTAAAAACCAGAAACGGGTGCTGGAAAGACTCAAAGACGCGATGAAGGAAGACTCGGCAAAATGTACGATCCTGGGGATGAGCGAGTTTGGGCTGGTTGAAATGACACGGCAGCGGCATCGTGAGTCGCTGGCTCAAATGATGTTCACGGCTTGTCCTTATTGCAGCGGTCTTGGAATGGTCAAAACCCATGAGAGCGTTTCAATTGAGATCGAGAGGACTTTAAAGAAGCTGATTCAGCAAGAGCAATATTTTGCTCTTCAGCTGGTCTCCCATCCTAGCCTTGATCACTTTTTAACCCATCAAGATAAGGCGAGTTTTAAAAAGCTGGCAGAGAAATTGAATGCAGATTTGAAGTTTAAATGCGACGACACGCTCCATCTCAATGAATTCCAGTTTTACTCGACGACGAATGGACAACTTCTCGATATTTGAAAAAAAGGTACTGGACGCACAAAACGCAGGGAGCTTAAGTGATAAGGTCTCACAAGCTCTGCTGCTGTTTTTCCATACCTACTGCAAAGCTGCACAAGAGACGGC
>JBGPMV010000140.1:0-3218 GCA_041487155.1 Rhabdochlamydiaceae bacterium | reverse complement strand
TAGGTTGCTGAGATTGACCGCTCATTTTGTGAGAGGCAGCAACCATTTCACCGTCTGCAAATACAGAGGCGGTTAGTGCTAAAACACCAAACAGAACTGTTTTTTTCATTTGTTACTCCTACCTGTTTATTTAAGGTATATAATTTTCTTTTATCAGAGGTTGTTCTTATCGTAAACCCCTTTTTTTTATTATTTGATATTATGATGCAAAAAATGCATGCCGATTAATAACAATTTCGACTCTTAAATGAATAATCCTTAACGAGATGAAAAAACTAGATGAAAAAACAAAACTTTTCTAAAAAAAGGGAAATTTCACCCCGGTCAATAACTGAACGGGGTGAAAAAAGATCAGATTAGCTTAAAAATCGAAACGCAGATCCACTGTCACGCCTTGAAGGGCGAGATCATCTGAAATGCGACGATTTTTGGTACCATCCGTCGTCCAAACCAATTGGTTTTGACGGAACCAATATTGGAGTTCATAGCCTGCCTTCAGCATGAAATGGTTTTTATCATGATTGAAGGGCGTATCCCAGGAAAGACCCATAAACCCTTGTAGCATCGTCACAGCAAGATTTCGTGTAAGGCCGTTTCGTTTGACGGATCCGGTTTCGACTCCACCTCTGCCAAAAACTTTTGCTTTATCTTTAACGTCAAAGTGTCCGTACATCAATGCACCACCAAAATCACCAATCAGAGAGAATCTATGCTCCATTGATTTTCCTGCATTGCCTAAGATCCACATGGTATTAATACCTACAGAAGGTCCCACTCCCCAGAAATCGTTTTCTAATTTCCCTCGCACAACAGGGCGTGTGCCTTCAGGATTTTTAAATCTTACATTAATATCTTGATCAATCCAGCCGCCTTTGACCCCAACATGAGGGCGAAGAGCTAGACTTTTGCTAACATAGTGCCAACGGCCAAGTTCCCAATCAAACATTGAAAAGTGGATACCCCAATGGATTTTAGCTGTTGTACGATCACCAGCAAGATCGCTCGCTACACCGATTTCGTCAGTGACTCGAACGCCGCCCGCTGCATTGCTGTTATCGGTAAAGAACCAGGTATAGTAGAAGTTTGTATCCCACATATCATGGTCGATGTTTGCACCAATTCCTACTCGGAATCCCCAGTCCCATTTGAAGTTCAGGCTATGATTTTTTTCAATTGTGAAAGTATCACTACCGAGGTTTGGTGTACTCAAAACATTTGCCCAATCTGTTGCTCCAACATCAGCATGCCAATATAAAGCATCGGCAAACAGATACCAGCCGTTATCGCTTGCAGGACGAGCAGAAGTCAGTGTGACCACGTTCATCATTTGAGATTGATTTTGCTGGTTATCATTCATTGGTTGCTGCGGTTGGCTGCTCATTTTATGAGAGGCAGCAACCAAATCACCGTCAGCACAAAGTGCAGATGTGAGCATAAGAGCCGAAAAAAGTATTGATCTTTGCATCTAAAACTCCTTTGGTAATTAAAATAATCACTCTAATCTACCAAAGGGTGCGCATTATCGTAAACTTCTTTCTTAATTTTTTTTGAAACCTGTGTATATATGGTGGTGGTGGCCAGCGAACTGTGCCCCAGCAGAGTCTGAATCGTTTTTAAATCCATGCCGTTTTCAAGCCAGTGCGTTGCAATCGTGTGACGGATAGTGTGCGGCGTGATTTTTGCGGCAAGCCCAGAGAGTTTTAAGTAGTGTTTGAAGTTTCGATCCACGGACCGAGTTGAAATCCGCTCTCCCCATTTATTAAGGAAGATTGCCTCGTGGTTTTTTTCGGCTTGATGAACGTCGCTATCCAAAGACCGTTCAGGGTGCGTTAAATAGCCCGTGATCCAGGTCGCAGCGCTTTTTGTGATCGGAATGACTCTCTCTTTTTTCCCTTTCCCTTTGACGCGGAGCGTGAAATTGACAGGATCGAAGTCAGACCGGTCAAGACCTACAAGCTCGCTGATCCGGAGCCCTGAGCTATAAAAGAGTTCCATAATGACTCGATCACGAAACCCTAGATACGCGGCCGTATCCGGCTGAGCAAAAAGGCGATCGATCTCTTCACGGGAGAGCGGGGAAGGGATTGTTTTATCAAGCTTGGGCGCATCGATCTCATCGAGAGGGTTTTGCGTCAGCGCCCCCTCTTTAAGGAGGAACTTAAAAAAGGAGCGTAAGGAGGAGAGCCTCCTTAATATAGTCCGTTTGGTGGCCTGTTTTTGGTTGAGGTGCGCCAGATACCCCCGAATCTTCCACTTATCAACACTCGGGAGCTGAGTCCCCTGCAAAAAAACAGTAAAAGCCTCTAGATCCATCCTATAATTGCGTATCGTATGGGGAGAGGCATTGCGAACTGCTGTTAAATAGGTTAAAAACTTTTCTTTCCATTGCTCCATGACACCCTCTTTTGCTACACTATACTCCCTATGATTACTTTAGCAAATGTTTCAAAAAAAGTTGGAGCCCGTCTTTTATTCGACAACGTCAATGTCACCTTTAATGAGGGGCATCGGTACGGACTGACCGGCCCTAACGGCTCGGGAAAATCGACGCTCGTGAAAATCATGATGGGCATTGAAGAGTCCGGCAGCGGCACCATCACCCTTCCTCGCAAAGTCGGCTTCTTAAAGCAAAACATCGAAGATTTTAGAGAGTTTGGCGTACTCGATGTTGTCATCATGGGAAATAAACGTCTCTGGAACGCCCTTCAAGAACGAGATCAGCTCTACGAGCAAGAGATGACCGATGCCATCGGCATCCGGCTAGGAGAGCTTGAAGAAATCATCGCTGAAGAAAACGGCTACAGCGCAGAGTCTAAAGCCGAAGATCTTTTAACCGGAATGGGAATCGATGCTGTTCATCATAAGAAAAAAATGCATCAGATCCCGCTTGATATTCAATTCCGAGTGCTTCTCTGCCAAGCCCTCTTCGGAGATCCCGAAGCCCTTCTTCTGGACGAGCCGACTAACCACTTAGACTTAAGCTCGATTAGCTGGCTTGAGCAGTTCCTAAAAAATTATAAAGGAACGCTCATCGTCATCAGCCATGACCGCTACTTCCTCAATACCGTTACCACTGATATTGCCGATATCGACTACGACACCGTCATTATCTATCCGGGGAATTACGACCAGATGATCGTTGCCAAAACCTCTCTTCGTCAAAGAACGGAAGAAGAAAACAAATCCAAAGATAAGAAAATATCCCAGCTTCAAGAGTT
>JBGPMV010000139.1:0-3255 GCA_041487155.1 Rhabdochlamydiaceae bacterium | reverse complement strand
GCCATTGGCCGGACTGTCAAGAGCCTCTTTAGCCTCTTAAGTCAAACCCAGCCGCAACCTCCTCAGATGGTAGGCGTGGTCGTGATTAAAGAAAAAGCTATCATTGAGCCGGAGATCGTCGAAGAAGATGTGATTATTCAAGCGCCCAAAGTTCAAGAGCCTGAAGTCGCCCTCGAAGAAAAAGAGCCTATTCAAGAGGAAATTAAAGTAGAACTTCCTCCTAAACCGGACCGGAATGAGATAGAACAGAAGATCGTAAGCTACCAGCAATTTATCGGAGTTCTTTCTCAAGCGATTACCGACGAGCAGCGCCGTTTGAAAACACAAGAGCAAGTGCTTGTGCTTCGTAATGTAAACCGTTCGACAAACTCTTCGATCGTTGATTCGAAAAAAGAGCTTATCCAGAGAATCGATCAGCTTGAGCAAGAAAAACAAGTAACTCAAAAAAAGATGGACGAGCTCAAGCAATCTTTGCAGGATATCTAAGGCTTGCTATAATGGGGTTTCACTAACAGTGGAGCCCTATGAACAATCCTTTGAAACGGATCGATACTAAAGAAGTCGAACTTCCTGATACGATTTTCATTCGAGATATCGAAAATAAAGTTTTTCAATCCATCATCGTGCAATGTCTTCTAAATATTGAAGGGATTGCTCTCGTGGAAGGAAATCTTCTCGACTATTTCCTCGGTAGAGAGCCTGCAGAACGGATCTCCGGCATTTCTGTTGAGCAAGATCCTAAAACCCATTCGATCCAGGTGAAAATTGAAGTGAGCGTAGCCTACGGAATTGTCATTCCGCAAAAAGCGCAAGAAATTCAACAAAAAATCGCCGAGCAGCTCAGCGAGCTCACAGGCCTTCATGTCAGCATCGTGCATGTCATCTTCAAGAGTCTCATCACAGAAGCGCCAGCAGCCATGCAAACGGAGCCTCAATACTCGGACACTTTTTAAATGAAATGGACGCACCACCTTTTTTCAGTCATACAGTTTTTTCAAGTTCTTCTACTCATTTTAGGCGGCGTTTTTTGCTGCGCGCTCCCCTTTGCCCCAACCCTGCGCGTCACGATTGCAGATGCCTTTCTTTTTAAAGACGCTCTTTTCATGTGCTTAGGCGTTATTTTTTGCTCCGTAGGCCTGATTTTAGGCCTCGGTTTTTATTTCCTCCAAAGACATCAAGTCCTCCAAGTCTCCATGGATTCCTCCGTATCTATTGACAAAGAGGTGATTGAAACTTTGGTGCAAACCTATCTGCAAAAGCGATTCCCCGGCCGCAAAATAACAACCCACGCCATTCTAGGCTCTTCCATCGAGTTGATCGCTGAAAACCTCAAGCTTTCCCCTGAAGATCTCGAAAAACACCTCTCCGAAATGGAAACTGAAATCGGCCGGCTTCTCAGCCGCACTATCGGCTACAACAAAAAGTTTCTCATGACGTTCTTAGACTAATTTCAGTAAAAGATAGGCCGCTTTTTCGTATTCAGGTGCCTCAGATTTGCCAAGTATCCCTCTTTTTAAGTCATAAGTGCTTGATATCAACTATGGCCAGATAGGCCCAAAACACCCACCTATCTGGCCCAAAAGAGGCCATGTGCGAATAGGTTTGGCCGTTGAAGAGTTTGAAAAAAAATTAAAGCTGCATTCCAATATCAAGATTGGAATTACGAAGAATTAGGAAATGCTTTCTTGATCTGCTCGACGTCTTTGGAGGTGATGCCTTTGACGGAGAGCAGGTCGGCAGGGGATGCGGCCAAGATTCTTTGGAGGCTGCCAAAGTGCTTTAGAAGCCGTTTCTTTTTGATGTCGCCAATACCCGGGATCTCATCAATCAAAGAAGAAATAAGCCGTTTTTCACGCCTTTTTCGATGAAATCCAATGGCTCTACGGTGGGTCTCATCGCGGATCCGCTGTAAAAGAAAGAGAAGGGGAGAGTGCAGCGGCAAAATAATCGGTTCGCTGCGCTCTAGCACATAAACTTTTTCCTGAGTGAGGCCTCTATCGTGCTTTCCTGCCTGTTTGGCAAGCGAAATCAAATCGACGGTCGCAATATCAAGAATTTTGAGCACATCCCTTCCGATGCCGAGCTGTCCTTTTCCACCATCGACAATGATCAGATCAGGCAGCGTGTTTTCTTGTTTTGCGCGCGTCAGGCGCCGAGTGAGAACTTCATGCAACGCTCCATAATCATCGCCCTTCGTCACGTTTTTAATTTTATAGAGCCGCGACTCTTTTTTATCGTACTTTCCCTCTGTGAACACAACCATAGAGGCGACGAGATCCGACCCGGAGATATTTGACGTATCAAAACATTCGATTCTCTCGGGATAGCGTGTCAGATGAAGCGTCTCTTGAAGATCAAGAAGCATTTTTTCTGTGAGATCGCGATCGTCTTTTTCTTGTTTAAAGAGAACAAGAGCATTTTTTTCTGCCATCTCAACAATCTCTTTTTTCTCCCCTTTTTGAGGAGTCGTGATTTTGATCTGCAGGATTTCTTCAAGCTCGTGCGGAAGATCAAGAGGAACGATCACCTGAATAGGCAGCGGCTTCCGGTCTTTGTAGTATTGAACAAGAAAAGAGGAGAGGAGCTCCTCGTTGCTTTCAACAACATCCGTAAACGAGTAGTGCTCTGAGCCGACAAGCTTTCCTTCCCGGAAGAATAGCTGGGCGACCATGACATCGTGCCCTTGCCTATAGAGGCCGAGCGCGTCGGTATCTTTCCCGATGGCTTTCGCAACAAGGCCGCTGCCGGAAGTGACATGTTCAATTTGTTTAATCGTCTGCAAAAGAGCCGCCGCTTTTTCGTATTCAAGCGCTTCTGAAGCGGCATGCATCTCTTTTTTGAGCTGCAAGATCACCGCCTCGTCTTCTCCCTTCAAAAAGTGCGTTGCCTGATCCACAATTGCCCTGTACTCTTCCTTCGTGCACAGATTGACACAGGGCGCCACGCATCGTTTAATGCCATAGAGCAGGCATGGCCGTGTCCGTTTTTTTAGCTCTTGATCAGAACACTGCCTCAGCGGAAAAAGGCGGCCCATTAAATCAAAGGTTTGCCTTGCCGCAAAAGCGCTTGTAAAAGGGCCAAAATAGAGGCCGTCTTTTTTAGGTTTTCCTTTGTAGCGGACCAGTTCTACCCTCGGCCAGGGGTGTTTATGATTGATCATCAAACTCACAAAAGTTTTATCGTCTTTGAGCAGCGCATTAAATTTCGGCTGGTGTTTTTTGATCAGGGTGTTTTCAAGAAGAAGCGCCTCTTTTT
>JBGPMV010000138.1:0-3363 GCA_041487155.1 Rhabdochlamydiaceae bacterium | reverse complement strand
TGATGAGGTCTTGCAGGTTTTCAGGAAGCGCCGGATTAGGAAAATGGTTCGGAAAATGGCCGTCGACTTCAGAAAATAGCTCAATAACCTCAGCGCCGAGCTTCCGTGCAAGCTGCGGAAAAACTTTACCTACAATCCCATTTCCCGAATCTACGACAACGCGGATTTTTCGTTTAAATTGGATGCCGCTGGAGAGTTTTGACACATACGTTGGAATGATGTCGACGTCCTGTTTTTTCCCGTTGCCCCGTTTAAACGATTTTGACTCTATGATATCGAAAATCGCTTGTAAATGCGTCTCTGAAAGCATCTCTCCGTTTAAAACAATCTTGACGCCGTTATCATCCGCAGGATTATGGCTTCCGGTCACCATCGCCCCGGATGAGACGCCTAAAGCCTCCGTCGCAAAATAGAGGAGCGGCGAGGGGACAGCGCCGATATCGATGAGATCACAGCCGGTTTCCATTAAGCCCTTAGAGAGCGCTTGGGCAAGCGTAGGGCTTGATAGCCTTCCATCCCGTGCAATGATGAGCTTTCTCACATGGTTTTCTTGGGCGAGCGTCCCCAGCCCCAACCCGATGGCATGGACAACCTCAGGGGTGAGCTCTTTTTTGACATTGCCTCGGATATCATTGGCGCGGAAGATAGCGCGAGAGACTTTAAACTCTGCCATAATCGTCTTCGTACCTTTTGATGTCTGTTTCCAGAGTTTTTCCGAAGGCTACCTCGAGGATAACAGCTTTTTCTACCCCGATGATGCGATGCTTGGTTTTCTTAGGGACAACAAAAACATCGCCCGGCTTACCCCGATGTTTTTTGTTCCCGATCTGCGCTATGATCTTGCCGCTTAAAATATACCACACTTCTTCTCTACCCTCATGGCTTTGTAGGCTGAGCCGCGCTTTGGGATGGACAAACAGCTTTTTGACCCAGTACCCTTTCGTTTTCTTTAAAATGGCGTACCCGCCCCACGGACGTTTGATCATGTTGTGAGTAAGCTTTTTAGCAGCCCTTTCTAGCATATTGTTTTCTTTTCACAAATGCGCAGTTTTTATGCAATCATTTTTGAAGAATCCTGAAAAGATGTGAACTAAATGCGTTCTAACAAGTTCATTATAAACGACTTAATCTATATTAAAAGCGGTACGGCAAGAGTTGAGAATCGTTTCATTTTTCATTAGACAAAATTGAAAAGATATGAAAAGATTAAGTAATAAATGAAAAGATATGAAAAGATACTTATTTTGTGAAAAGATATGAAAGGATAGAAAAAGATGAAAGAATATCCAGAGGCTGAATCAGCTATAGTAGAGTGGAAAGAAACGCTTCCCCAAAAACAACCTATCTATAGAACAATCATAGGATTCTGCAACCAAAATGGAGGAAAAATAATATTAGGTGTGAGAGATGATGGTTCTATCATTGGTCTCCCTCAAAACGTGGTTGAAGAATTCTTAGAAACCTTGGAGCGAGATATTTACCAGGCGTGCACGCCTCCGGTTGTTCCTAAGGTTTTTGCAAGGCGTATTGAAGACAAAAGTGTTGTAATCATTGAAGTTTCTGCAGGGATGAACAAGCCTTACTTTATCTCTTCAGAAGGTTTGGAACATGGAACCTATGTACGGATAGGAGCGCATACAGTAAAGGCAAATGAGGCAATGATTGAAGAATTGCGCTGGCAGTCCAAAGGACTTCACTTTGAAACAATGTTACATTACCAAACAAGCCGTAAGGATCTGGATGATAAAAAAATACGTGCCTTTTTGAATTCTAGGCGCAAGCAAAATAGATATAAATATAATGAGATGATTTTAAAGTCATATCACCTTATCGGAGTAGAACATACCAAATGCCTGGCCACAAATGCAGGACTCTTGTTATTTGGCAAACATCCTCAACATTACTTCAGCGAAGCGATGATCATTTGTACACATTTCAGGGGGACTTCTGGAAGAGATGTTGTAGCAACTGTAGATTGCGAAGGAACTCTTTTCGAACAGTTTGAGAGCGCCTTCGCTTTTCTTTTAAACCGACTTTCACGTTCCTTCGTTATTCGGGGAGCAAAAAGAGAGGAAACTTTGGAAATCCCTGAAGAAGCAATTCGAGAAGCACTTCTTAATGCAATTGTACATAGAAATTACCATCAACCTTCACCACTACGTCTTTCTATTTATGACGATCGTGTGGAGATGCTTAGTCCCGGCACATTTCCAGGACCTCTTGATTCAACAAGCATGAGATCTGGATTAACATTTCTACGTAATCCTCTCATTTGTCGAATTTTCCGGGAAGCCGGCTATATAGAAAAAATGGGAACAGGCCTTCTGACTATTTTTAACAGCTATGAAAAACGCAAACTGATGGAACCACAAATATTTGAAGTAAACTGTTTCGTCAAGTGCATCCTTCCTCGAAAAAGTCAGCCTAGAAGAGCATTCTTGTCTGAAGATGCTAAGAAAATCAAGGATATCATTGAAGCTCAAGGCGAAGTCACGATTGATGGACTAATGAAAACAGTTTCTCTTTCAAGACCTACCATTTGGCGCCGCCTCCGGGAATTGTTGGATCAAGAAATCATTGAACGCATTGGTCAAACACGGGGAGCACGTTATCGCTATAAAAAAATGTTAAAAAAACCAAAAAGGTAGGATTCTACTTTACACTCCGAGCCTTTTAAGGATGTCCTTAAGGTGCATTTTTGCAACGCCAACGACTCGATCCCCGCCGCCGTAATAGAGATAGACGATGTCGTTTAAAAGAACGGCGCCGCATGGGAAAACGACATTGTGAACCTGTCCGATTTTTTCATAGTCCATTTCAGGCTCAAACAAACTCGCATCGGTTTTTGCGATCATCTTGGATGGATCATTGAGTGCAAGCAGACCCGCTTCCACTTTATAAATATCGCCGGGCACTGAAACGCGGTGATAAAACATCAGCCAGCCATGAGGCGTCTCAAGCGGCGGCGCGGCGATCCCGAATTTTCGGTTGTCCCAGTAATCTTTCCTCGGTTTGATCAAGCAGCCGGTATTGATCAGCCATTTATTGTCCTGAAAATCGAGATCATCTTCAAAGTTGATGCAAATGCAATTATCCGCACGATGGAAAACGACAAATTTACCATTGATTTTCTTAGGAAAAAGGCAAGCGTCTTTATCATCCACACCGGGAGGCGTGATCACTTTGGGCTCGGCCCAGTTCCACCGCTTATTTAAAAAATCATCCACCTTGATGGTCGTATACGCTACACGAGGAGTATAACCGTCGTAGGCCGTGTAGAACATGTAGAATAAATCCCCCATCTTCGTGATCCTGGGATCTTCGCAACCCGAATTACCCGCATGCGATTTGCTTTCAAAACCG
>JBGPMV010000137.1:0-3377 GCA_041487155.1 Rhabdochlamydiaceae bacterium | reverse complement strand
GTCAAACCGAATGCCGTCGTCATCGATGTCGGCATTAACCGCCTCGGCCGCCAGATCGTCGGCGATGTCGACGCACAAGACATCGAAGGCATCCCCTCCTACCTCACACCGGTACCCGGCGGCGTGGGTCCCATGACCATTGCCATGCTTCTATCCAACACACTTCTATCAATAACGCGAAAGTCTTCTTGACAGAGTAGCTCGCTCTTTTTAAAGTGGGTTCATGGTCCATTCTAGACTTGGGTATCAGGCTTTTTTAGGAATCGTTTTAGGGATTGTCGCAGGGCTGTTTTTCGGCCCGTATTGCAGTATCCTAAAACCGATCGGCGATCTTTTCATCATGCTGCTCCAATTTATCGTCATCCCCTACATCCCTGCGCTTCTCATACACGGGGTTGGATCGTTGACACCCGAGCTTGCCAAAAAGCTGTTTAAAAACAGCTGGCCTTTTCTGATTCTCATGTGGGCGCTTGTCATTGGAGTCTGCTACATCGTTAAAGTGGTGATTCCCGTTCCTCTTCCAAGTCCAGCACCGGCCTACTCCATTGAAAGAACATCGCTTGTTCCTGAAAGTTACGGTTTATTATCTCCCGGCAATGCACTCTACGCTCTTTTTAATAACATCGTCCCCGGGATTGTTCTCTTCAGTGTCCTTTTTGGACTTGCAGTCATGCATCTCAAAGATAAAGAGCCCCTGTTAAGCTTTTTGGATAGGCTTAACATCACCTTTGATCGCGTCCTCAAATGGGTGGCACACATTGCTCCGATCGGCATTTTTGCCCACATTGCGCATGTGATGGGAACGATTAATTTTACCGATTTAGCCAAGCTGCAGCTCTATATTCTAATTGTCATTGGAACAACCCTATTTTTAAGCTTCTGGGTAATCCCTGTGCTGACTTCATGCTTAACCTCCATCCCCCTCAAGGAGCTCAACCGAGAGTTTCGCATTGTCTCCTTCCTCCCCTTTGCAACAGCGATCTCGACACTGATCCTTCCCTATATCAGCAACTCCATGCGGAGGCTTGCTGAGCGAAAAAACCTGCTTCTCGGCACGTTTAGAAGTACGTCACAAACAATTATCCCCATCGGATTCGGATTTGCGCAAGCAGGAAACATCATTCCAATCCTCTTCATCTTCTTTTTATCTTTCTTCTACCGCCATCCTTTCACCGACCTCCAATCCCTTATGATGCCTTTTCTGATGATCCTATTTTCAGTCGGCGCACCCCAATTCTCTTTTCTTGCCCTCCCCTTCATCCTCAATATTTTTCATTTGCCCGTCGATGGATTTAGCATTTATGCCGAGGTGTCAGCAATCACGCTCAACTTCCAAGTGCTTTTAAGCGCCACATCCATGCTCTCCTTCATGTACCTGGTAACACTCAAGTATTACGGGCTTTTAGAAGTCCATTGGAAACGGCTTTTGTACCACTCCGCGATCATGATCGGTGCTTTAGCCCTCTTCACATTCATTGGGAAAAGCTTCTTCCATACCACCGATAACTATCATAATCTGTATTACAATCTTTCTATGAAAGATGCGGTAGAAACCGTTCCCAAAGTCACTGTTTTGACGCAGCGAGATCCCCCGCCGCCGGCGTCCTCCAACCCAACGCTTGCCCGCATCATAGAGCGGAAACTGATCCGAGTGGGCTACGATCCCAGAATTATCCCCTTTTGCTACTATAACCTTGAGCATGAAGTCGTCGGCTATGATATCGCCTATGCGTATGAACTTGCGAAAGACTTAAATGTTGATCTAGAGCTTGTCCCCTTAGACTATCAAACCCTGATCTCCGATCTTAATAGCGGGTATTTTGACGTGGCCATGTCAGCCATCATCATGAATGAGCCCAGAATTTTAGAGCTCCAATTTTCCACCCCTTATATCGAAGAGGAAAACGTTTTAGTCTTACTGAATTCAAAAAAACACCTCTTCCGCAGCATCGATGCAATAAAAGCCAATCCCGCATTAAAAATCGGCGGCATGGGCGGATATCGTGCAATCGTCGCAAATTATTTTCCCCGTAATGTTTATCCGGTCACAGATTATGACGATCTGCAAGAAGGCAAGATTGACGCGATGCTAGGGTCGGATCTGCCGGCCTATATTTGGTGCCTGGCACACCCGGAATATACCACCACCTCTTTCAATTACACCCTGGGAAAAACCTACTTTGCCTATCCCTGCGGTCTCCAAAGCGATCAGTTCCTCCACTTTCTCAATGAATGGCTTGAGTTAAAAAAGCAGCAGGGATTTGAGCTCAAACAGCGTCAATATTGGTTTTTAGGCAAGATCAAACTCCCTGAGAATGAGCGCTGGAGCGTGATTCGCAATGTCCTTCATTGGGTTAAATGAGCGCGAAAGGTATACTAGCCATAGATGACAAATAATAATTCGCAACACGCCTCCTTCAAACAAGTAATTTTAGAATACCTCCAAGGAAAAAAGTACGAACCTCTAGGGGAAAAAAGCCTCTTTTCTAAGTTGAAGATCCCCGCCAAATTCCACGACTTATGCAAACAGATTTTACAAGAGCTCATCGATGAAAAAATCATCGTCTTTAAACGAAAGCAATACCACCTGAACAAACCTGCCAAAGAGATCCTGACCGGCGTCATTAGGCTGCATAATAAAGGGTTTGGGTTTGTTCAACTCCAGCAGCCGGCTCCCTATACCGAAGATATTTTTATCCCCAAGCATTTAACTGAAAATGCCGTTGACGGCGATAAAGTTGAAGTCGAAGTCGACCCTGATTCCAACTGGAGCAAAGGCCCTGAAGGAAAAATCGTCGGCATCTTAGAGCGCGCAAGAACCCATATCGGCGCAACGCTTCACCATTTTGAAACCCCGGAGCGCATCTATGCTTACTCCCCGCTCATGGGCACCTCAAAAATGATCGCAGTTGTCCCACGCCCCAAAAGCCTCGTCGGCGACCGCGTGATTTTGAAAATAATCAGCTGGGGAGATGAAAACAGCCCGCCTCATGCAGAAATCGCCCACTATTTAGGCTCTATCAACGACCCCTCTGTCGATGTCACATCGGCCATCGAAGAGTTTGATCTCCATAACGTCTTCTCACCTGACGCCATGAAACAGGCGCTCGAATGGGGCGCCGAAATTACAAAGGCCGATCTAAAAAAACGGACCGATTTGACGACGCTGACAACTGTCACCATTGACCCCGAAACTGCCAAAGACTTTGACGATGCCCTTTCTCTATCCATCGACAGCAAAGGAAACTTCCACCTAGGCGTTCATATCGCCGATGTCGCCCATTATGTTCCCATGGGAACCTCATTAGATCAAGAAGCGCGCGAGCGGGGCAACTCCACCTACTTTCCCGGCCGCGTCCTCCCCATGCTCCCGCATG
>JBGPMV010000136.1:0-3383 GCA_041487155.1 Rhabdochlamydiaceae bacterium | reverse complement strand
CTGCATCAATGGCTTGAAGATAAACCTCTGTTTTTCCGCTGCCGGTGACCCCAAAGAGAAGATGCGTTTGAAACATTTGGCTTTTTAACGACTGCAAAATGTGATTAAAAGCTTTCTCTTGCTCATGATTTAAGAGTTTATGCTTTGTTGGAAAAAAATCGTGCCCTTCCAGCGGGCTGCGATCGATGGTCAGCGGGGAAAGCGACAGCGCGCCTTGCTTTGCAAGCGTGCTCACAGGGCTTCTAGAGGCGTTTGTTTTTTCTAAAAGCTCTGTGAGAAGGATTCCTTTGGGATATTTTAAAAGAACATCCAAAATATCTCGCTGCGAGCCATTTTTGGCTTTGCACAGCTCGGCAAGTTCGGGTTTGGAGAGAAGAGGTTTGACAAAGAGCTGCTGCTTGGCTTCCATTCCTTGGCGGATCGAAGGGGGAAGGAGCTGCTTAATAACTTTGAAAAAAGGGCTGCAATAATAACTAGAGATCCAAAGTCCCAGTTTGAGCAAATCCGGGGAGATGGAACTATTTTCCGGGAGGATCTCTTGGATCAAACTGACGCGGGCGACCTCTGGCTTTTCTTTAAGCTCCAATATGGTTCCGGGATAAAATCTTCCTCGGAGAGGAACTTTGACGCGGCGGCCCGGCAGGGCTGAAAGGAGCTGATCTGCGGGTATTTCATAATCAAGGGCTTTGGGGACAGCAAGGTCTACTATGACAGCTGCGTATGAATGAGTTGCCATAAGATCCGTTTGCGCTCGGGGTTTTTGAGATAGGAAAGGCTGGGCTCGAGAAGGAGGAGTTTATGAGGCCCTAAGAACTGCTCCTGAGTTGCTCCGTTTTGTTTATAATATTTACTCAGCGATGTCGACTTCCATGAAGACCATGGGGAGCAGAGGATGCCTTTCAGCGATGGGGAGTTTAAGAGAAGATCCCACCCCCGTTCTTTTTCTAAAGCGGCCCCTTCGATGAGCTGGGCCGGAGCAATTAAACGGTCGATGGCGTTTGCAACATTTTTTACAAACTCGAGCCCGGCGCCGACTTCTCCAAAAGCGATCACTACAATTTGAGCAGAAAGATAGGTCTCTTCCCAGAGGCGCGACATTTTTTTTGCCTGCCCATCGTCCGGGATCGTTTCGCGAAGGACAAGCCCCGGAAAAGCTTTTTCAATGGCAAGCCGCATCTCACTCAATTGCTTTCTCTCTACAGCGGCCACGGGTTTTGGAGGCGGAGCGGGCGCCGCTTCAATCTTTGGAGGAGCTTCAACTCTTTTTATAGGAAGCGGAAGAGGGGAGGTTGGAGCTATAGGCTTGGGTTTTTCTTGCCGCGGAGCAAAATGCAGGACGTCCTCTTTTGTTGCAAAGAGGTAAGGAGTGGTTTTGGCAGCCTCTCGCAAATAATCTATTGTGTCTTGGATCAGTGAGTCCATCGTGTAAAAGGGTATCCTCGTTTTCTAAAACCGTTGGCAATCTTCTCTTTGACTGCGCCAAGTCCTTCAGGACATATTCTATCGAGAATCGGTTTTAGAGCGAGATCCTTTTGATGCCGGACTAAAAATAGGAGAAGATTTTCGCTCTCTTTACAGGCCCAGATGAACGGTTCCATCTGTGAAATCAATTCTTGAGTCGAGAGGTGTAAAGGAGGAATCATCGTGGCAAGCTCCGGAAAAGCGTGGGGAAGGAGGAAAAAATGTTCGCGCAATTTTTGAGAGGAGGTTCCTTTGGTGATCCATTCAAAAGGACCTATGCGATGCTCTTCCTCTTTGATACCGCCCGGATTCTTCATCAATTCTTTCAAGATGAAGAGGAGCAGCAAGACGGGATTGTTTTTCTCGTTTACCGTTTGAACAGAGAGTGGTGAATATAAAAAGGCGTGCATTATTTTGAAAATACTCCTAAGAGTTATTTTCAAACAATCCCGAAAGATAAGATTTTTTTTCGAAGGGGATCAAATCATCGGCTTTTTCCCCGACGCCGACCCACTGAATCGGAATTCCAAGTTCTTTGTAAATAGGAAGCACGACGCCCCCTTTGGCGCTTCCATCCAATTTTGTCAGGATAATTCCTGTGAGAGGGGTGAATTGATTAAAAATCTTGGCTTGTTCTACGGCATTTTGACCGGTCGTGGCATCTAAAACGAGCAGAACTTCATGCGGCGCATGCGGGACAACTTTTGCTGCGGTACGCCGTATTTTTTCAAGCTCCTTCATGAGGTCGGTTTTATTTTGGAGCCGGCCGGCCGTATCGATCAAAACAATATCAAGACCTCTTTTAGAAGCGGCAGTGAGCGCATCAAAAGCGACGCTGGAGGGATCGCTTCCCGGCTGGGCTTTCACAATTTCAATTCCTAATTTTTCTGACCAGAGCGTCAGCTGATCGATGGCTCCTGCCCGAAACGTATCGGCAGCGGCCACTAGTACTTTCTTTCCTTCCCTTTTATAATGGGCTGCTAGTTTTGCAAGGGTGGTCGTTTTCCCACTGCCGTTGATCCCTACAATTAAGATCACGTGGGGCGAGCCTTGCTGTGGACCTATTTTAGGCGGAGCGGAAAGAATTTCATCTGCACGCTCTTTCATCCGTGCAATAATCTCATCGGGCTTGGCATTTGGATGACGTTTTAAGAAATTTTTTACATCTGAAATGAGCTCTTGCGTGACGACCGTGCCGATATCTGCTTCGTATAAAATCTGCTCGAGCTTTTCATACGCCTCATCCGACAGGGGAGAGCTAAAGAGCGCTTTCAGGCGGGATCCTAGAAAAGAGCCTGTCTTGAACAACGCAGATTTAATTTTTTTGAAAAACCCCAGCATGTAATCCTTGATCTAAAGAGGCAATTGCAAAACTCGCGGCGCATGACAAAAACGCCCTTTTGGGTCATTTTGCCACCCCACCCCCGAGCCCTACTCTCCTGAGTATGTGCTCGGGGGTGGGGCTGACGGCCGCTTTAGCGGCTAGCAAACTGACCCAAAATCATCGTTTTTTTCATGCACCGTGAGTTTTGCAATTGCCTCTAAACCCCATTGTATCAGATAAGGAAAATATATGAACCTACATGAATATCAGGCCAAGTTGATTTTGATGGAAGAGGGGGTATCCGTCCCTCCGTTTGGCATCGCAGGAAACCCTGCCGATGTCGAAAAAATTATTAAAGATTTAGGCCTCCATGAGGCGGTGATCAAGATCCAAGTTCATGCGGGCGGGCGGGGGAAAGCCGGCGGGGTTAAATTTGCGAAGACACCCGATGAGATCAAAAAACGTGCCCGCGAGCTCATCGGGATGAAAATGGTCAACAACCAAACCGGCCCGGAAGGTGTGATCGCGCATCAAGTGTTGATTGCAGGGCCTTTAAAAATTGCGAAAGAGTATTACATAGGCGCCATCATCGATCGTG
>JBGPMV010000135.1:0-3468 GCA_041487155.1 Rhabdochlamydiaceae bacterium | reverse complement strand
CTTGAAGTTCTGACATCGGCAGAGAAAGAAAATCTGACACCTGATGCAGCTGTGGATCAGTTCGTGAACACGCATCAGCTCGAAGCCAATGAAGGTGAAGTAAAAACCTCTGAAGCTCATTAATTAAATAATTTACTCCGCATGATACGTAAAGAAAAGCATGTGGAGTAAGTTGACTCCAAAATGACAAAGAATACTTCCTTCTAAAAATCCTGAAAGTTCATAGATCAGGCCATAAATAATTCCAGCCACGAAAACAAGTCCAAGCATGATAGGCGACGCTGTCCAGGCTAGGTGGAAAAGTGTAAAGACAACCGAAGCCCCGATAATGCCTGCGGTTTTACCTAAAATCCCTCTTCCAATTTGAGTAGAGAGCTCTCTTTGTAAAAATCCTCGGAAAAAAGCTTCTTCAGGAATCACAACTAAAAACATGTTCGAAATGATCCGAAGGAGAAAGTGGCAGGGAAGTTTAATTTGCCACTGAATCGCTCCCGTCCCCAGAGCTAAAGCGGCAAGTCCAAAGATAAAGAGCAAGATCAGAGGAGCGGCTTTAAGGCCGACTTTGATCCAATCTTCTTTTGTCTGGCAGACAGTGACAAGAAAAATGAGCGGAAAAAGGCCGATGAGAGGCTTATCAAAGTTGAGATAGAAGCCAGTAGTGATGGACCAGTTGCTAAATCCCGGAATCCAATGGTAATTGAGTCCTGCAGCTAAGAGAATGGCCGTTAACGTAAGAAAATGTCTTTTTCCTCCGGCAATCGGGTTTTTTAAAATCCAAAATAGGACGAATAAAAGAGCTACAACAAGCAGAGAAAAAGGTTGTGCTGTACCGCAATAGATCGCTAAACTAAAAGAAAGGGCAAGAAATGATCCCCAGAGCCAGGCTGACCGATGGATCCAGAGGCTTCCAAAAGTCATCATCAGGCAAAAGTAGGCTAAATAACGGATTTCCATTTGTGAGTATGATAGATGTTAAGAAATAAAAGAGAAAGTATTGAGTGGCTGGAATTTGAAATCTTCCAGGAGTTTCCTCAAATTGCTCATGCCATTTTTCTTCGGCATGGGGGTGTCAGCTGCGCCCCTTATCACGGACTTAATGTCGGCGGGGAGACTGGAGATAATCCCAATCACATTCGGGAGAACCGCGCTCTTTTATTGAAGCTCATGGGGTGCCAAGCTTTTGCCGGCAGTCATCAAGTTCATGGAGCTGCTGTGCGGCAGGCTCCTTTGGAGAGTTCGGATGAAAAGTGCGATGGGCTTTATACGACGCAAGAGGGGCTTGGGCTTTTTATTAAACATGCTGATTGTCAAGCGGCTATTGTCTATGACCCTATCCAAAATGTGATCGCCAACATCCATGCCGGATGGAAGGGAAATGTACAAAATATTTACCTATCGGCAGTCGATCAATTAAAAAGCCGTTTTGGATCCAAACCTGAAAACCTCATCGTGGGGATTTCACCGAGTTTAGGGCCGTGCTGCGCGCAGTTCATACACTATAAAACAGAACTGCCGGACCATTTTTTGGAGTTTCAAGTCAGACCTCTTTATTTTGATTTGTGGGAAGTCGCACGCAAACAGTGGATCAATGCCGGAGTTTTGCCGCACCATTTACAAATTGCAAAAATCTGCACGTATTGCAACAAGGATGACTATTTTTCTTACCGGCGCGATAAACCGACGGGCCGTCATGCGACAGTTATTTTCAAAAGATCTTAGTTGTAGAAGTTGAGTGCTATAACATAACTAATGAAATCTAGAGCATTTCGGCCTGCTACTGTAAACCACGGGCCTGCAATGATGCCGAAATTTGCACTCCAGTTGTATTCAAGAGCAGGGGCAAGCGCAAAAAAATCTTTTGAAGGGAACACTGGTTTTGTTCCCGGAAAGCTATGGCCTGAAAAACGGCGCTTATCAGTGTGCTGGTATTGGATATCTAAAGCCAGGCCCCAATTTTGTGTCAGAGAATATTCAAGGCCCGTTAGGATAAGGAAAATATTTCCCGGGTAAACCGTTCCTCTTGTTCTTTTGATTCCATCAATAGAAGGGATTCCACCGTAAATGCTTCTCCCTTTGACATTAACGGGCGTAGCAATGGAGTAATTGAAAAAAACACGCCATGAAAGAAATTGCTTGCCGGTGATGTGGTGAAGGCGGGTGAAGACAAGTCCTACGCTGGGATACCATGAGCCGATCCCTCCGTCGTCTACCCCTAACCGATCCAGCTTTAAATGGTCGTATTTGCCTAAAGGAACATTCGCAGCGAAGCGAAGTTTGATGCCGGGCGACCAATTATCATCCTCATCGTACAAAAGCTGATAAGCGATTGTAATCGGGAGATCGCTGACTCTCCACATGTGCTGGCCTTGTGTGGCATTATACTGAAATTGGGGAGCGATATCGAATTCAGTGTCTGGCAAAACGCCAAATTGCATGGTGAATTGGTAGAGGACGTCATTAAATGTTGGAACGGAAAGAGGTTTCCAATGGGGATTGTATAGGTCTTTAACTTGAGTCCAATAGACATACGGTTCGTAGTTTTGATGACCTAAGGGAACCACATGGCCGGATGGTGTGAGCAGCGGCCCTGTCAGCCAAGGCTCCGGAGTCGTCACAGGCTCTCCTTTGAAGAGATATTCATCGAAAGACTCTCTGGCAAAAATCGAAGTTGTCAGTAGAATTGCTAAGATATGCGTGCGTTTCATCAGCTCACCAAAATTTTTATAAATGTAACATGTTTTTTTTCTTTTTGTCGAGAGAGATACGGTTTAATCACCTCTAAAGGAGCCTCTGCAGCAACGATTCCATGTGTGCACAGCTGAAATAAGGCCTGCGACTCGAGTGAATCTAAAGAGGTGCGTGAGATTAAAAAGAGAAAATCATATTTGCTTAAAAGCTCTTGAACGAGCTTTTGAAACCCATTTGATTTTAAGAGTTCAACGCCGTCTTGCGATGAAGCTCCCACAGGCAAAAAGTCATATACTGGAAAGGAGTGGATCGTTTCTAAGAAGGAAGCTCCGTTTAAAACTTGGAAAAGTCCGGGAGAATCTTGTGCGGTGGTGATTTTTCCAAAACTGCAGTCTATAATGCAACTTGTCTGGTTGTATCGTTTTAAAAGAGCGGAGAGTGCAGGGAAAAAAGGGGTCTGTCTTTGTCCTATAATAGAGACAATTCGTTTTTGAGGCTCTTGATCATCCAGGAGAAAAGCGGCGATTTTACGCAGGGTTTCTCGGTCGTCTTCCGAACGGAAGGAAAGAGGGCCTGAGATGTGAGCGCCCATTTCTTTGAGTGTTGCCAGCGAAAGAGGAAATCCTTTCACCAAAGCATGAATAATCACTAAGAGGGAGAAGAGGATCATTCCGAGAAAAAATGCGATGATCGATTTTGCAAATAGGCGAGGTTTAATAAATCCGAGCGGCGGCCTGGCCAGATCTAAAGGTCTTGATTCGACTTGATACAAATGATGCG
>JBGPMV010000134.1:0-3544 GCA_041487155.1 Rhabdochlamydiaceae bacterium | reverse complement strand
TGGGTGAGTTTGCTCATGGCCTTAACGAAGGGGACGCCCATTTTGGCAAGCCAATGGGGAGAGGTGAATTTGGGAGGAAGCACGCCGGTTGCTTCTTCGACAAGGTAGGCGAGATCTTTGATGGTTTTCCACATGCCGGAGATGACATACCGCTCGCCGGGCTTGCCTTTTTCCATGCCGGCGATGGCGGCTTTTGCAATATCGCGGACGTCAACCCAGTCAAAGCCTCCGTTGACAAGGGAGGGGAGCTTGCGGTTGTAGAGGGCGATGAGGCCTTGGCCGAGGAGCGATGGCTGAAAATCATAGGGGCCGATGGCGGCAGTTGGGATGATGATGACGGTCTCGAGGCCTTGAGCGATTCCTTTCATGACTTCCCGCTCTGCATCTGATTTGGCTTGATCATGCAAAACGTGGCTCGACTCGACAAGGGGGCGGCTTTCATCGAGGGGGCCTTCCGGCAGCTGCTCTAGGGCGTGGATGGAGCTGAAATAAATGAGCTTGTGCACGCCTGTTGCAAGACACGCTTCAACGACATTTTTAGTGCCGGTGACATTGACGGCGTGCACCATGCCGTCTTTATCTCCATCGATTGAAATTTTTCCGGCGGCATGAAAAACGACGTCGCATCCGGATAAGAAATTATGGAGCCCTTGCGGATCTAAAATATCGCCGGATTCTTTTTCAAGGTTGAGTCCTTCAAGAGACTCTGCGTGTTCGTGAATTAGGGCTTTAACGGTGTACCCTTTTTCAAGGAGCGCGCGGCAAATATTATTCCCAATATGTCCTGAAGCACCGATGACTGCAACTTTCATACACCTCGTTTTTCTTACATTATTCGCTGGAAGTTAATAATTCAATAGACTTTTCTCCATCGGACACAGATTGTTCGACATGGAAGGCAGCCAGCTCGTGCGATTCTAGGAGTTCTTTATAGAGATCTTCTCGTAGAATCACTCCGGAAATTCCGATTTCTGCACACGCTTTAATTTGTTCTAGGCTTTTAGGATAGAGCGCGATGACGTCTGTAGGAAATTGGTAATTGCGGATGATTTTCTGGATCGATTCGATCTGCTCAAAGGGACGGTCTCCTGTTTTAAGCATGCGGGAAAGATGGGGGGAAATATACGAGGCGCCGGCGCGTGCGGCAAGGAGGGCATGGACCGGTGAAAAAACGGCTCCAACGATGACGGGCAGTCTCTCTTTGGACAGTTGATGGATGGTTTCCCATGCTTGCTCTACGGCGGGAAGGCGCACGACAAGTTGTGGGGAAAGTGTGATGATTTTGCGGCTGTTTTTTTCAAAGTCGGTATAGATGTCGACAACAACGGGGCCGGGTTGGGCAGCTGAGAGGTTTGCAATCAACTCTTTGGGTTTTTGGATTAAATCGGTGGGAAGCGTCACGACGCCGTGGAGGAGTCCTGCATGGACGCCTTTTTTGATGAGCGGAAGATCAATGGATTCCAGCCAAAATTGCATGAGCTTAGTTTAATGGTTTAGAGTTGAATTGTCAAAAGCTCATCCCATTTTGTTGTAAAGTGGGAAGAAATATTTTTTTTAACAGGGGACCACGACTTGTCGGTTCCTTCTGCGCCGAAGAAAAGGGTTCCATTGCCATGCACAAGGTTAATTTTGTCGACGAGCTTCATGAGCTTTTCATTTTGAGGTTTTGCAAAAAAATCGAGCTGAATTTCTTTGTCGGAAACAAAATCTTGGAGCATGATGCCGGCTTTTTTGTAGCTTTTGCCGGGGACAAAGAGGCGGTGAAGGAGGCAATGCGCGACGTGGATGAGCTCAGGGGTAAAAGAGGAGGGGGTGGTCAGCGAGGTAGAGGCCGATTCTGCGCGCCGATCTTTGTCATAGAGAAAGACGGAGAGCCTGAGGGCTGCCGACTCTTGCGCGCGGAGTTTTCGGGCGGCGATTGCGACAAAAGAGGCGATAGCTTCTTGCAGATCTTCGATGGCGGTCACGATGCGGCCAAAGGAGCGGGATGAGACGATTCCTTTTTTGGGAGGCGGGGCCTCTTCCAGCTCAAGGGTTGAAACTCCTTGCAGCTCTGTGACGATTCTGACAAGAGTGATGGAGAACTTTTTTTGGAGCCATGTAAGATCCGAGCGGATCAGCTGGCCGGCTGTCTGAATGCCGCAGGCGCGCAGGGCATTTCCTAATTGGGAGCCGATGCCCCAGATCTCTTCGACGGCAATGTTGGCCAGCGCCGTTTTGGGATCATCAATGACGCACACTCCGCTCGGGCTTTTTTTGGCAAGGTCGCTGCCTAGTTTTGCAAGGGTTTTAGTAGAGGCGATTCCCATGGAAATCGGTATGCCTGTCCACTCGAGTACTTTTTTGCGGACCTCTTCTCCGAAAGGGACTCCTAGCTCTTGAGGGATTTCTAGGAACGCTTCATCGATGGAGTAAACCTCCAGCGGATAGCCGAACGATTCGAGAGTCTCCATCACGCGGGTGGAGATATCTCCATAGAGGCTGAAGTTGGAGGATAAGACGGCCACGTTGTGTCTTAAAAAAAGCTGCCGGCACTCAAAAGCGGGAGCCCCCATGGGGATGCCGACGGCTTTGGCTTCTTTGGATCTTGCAATGACGCATCCGTCGTTATTGGAGAGCACGACGACAGGGCGGCGCTCGAGTTTGGGGTTGAAAAGCCGCTCGCAAGAGACGAAAAAACTGTTGCAATCAACGAGGCTGTATTTTGTGGATGACATAGGTCACAACTCCCCACACTTGGAATTCCATCTCGGGTTTGACTTCAATCGGAGGGAACTTTCGATTTTCGGGCACGAGCCAAATGATTTCTCCTTTTTTTTCTATCCGCTTGACGGTGAACTCTCCGTTTAAAACGGCCACAACAATCGAGCCGGAGGCGGCCTTTTTTGCTCGGTCGACGATCAAGACATCTCCATCCAGAATGTGGGCATCTTTCATGGAGCTGCCTTGTACACGCACGAAAAAAGTCGCTACCGGATGCTCAATCAGCAGCTCGTTTAAGTCGAGCGTTTTTTCGACAACATCGTCGGCAGGCAAGGGGAACCCTGCCGCAACGGGAGATTGGAAGAAAGAGATTTTCATTGGATTCCTAAGGCTTTTAAGACCGTTTTTTTCTTTCTACAGCAATGGGGTGATTTTTTGCACTGACAACAAAAAACGATTCTGAACATTTCTACTTGAACTTTGCCGAGTATTTTAATGCAGGCTAGGAGATTAAGGGAAGATCGAATAGAAGCAGGTGCGCTTTTTCTCCTTTGAGAGAGATGGAAGCGGCTTCTTCAAAAGAGACGGCGTCGCCGTCTTGAAGCTGGACGGAGTTAGCGTGCCTCTTCAATTTTATATTGTCTGTATTTCCTTTTTTTGTATAATGCCGAGCGTCGAAAGACCTACGGTCGGATAGACCGAAAGTAACGCTTCTCATATATGAGACTGTAAGACCAAAAGAGCAAGGGTCGGAACTAACCGTAAAGCTCTCTAAGGCTAACTCAGGGGAAGAACCCGCCGAAGTCATCATTCCAACTTTGGTTTGAGACCGTAGGAATCC
>JBGPMV010000133.1:0-3546 GCA_041487155.1 Rhabdochlamydiaceae bacterium | reverse complement strand
GCACGAGGCCGTGAATAAATTCTCGCGCACAAAACCGATCGATGAACATCTCTGGAAACATTTTGAAGACCATCTCTATTACCACATCTCTGAATTCCACGACGACGAAGGATATGCTAAGCTGAGGCAAAAACTGGAAGATCTCGATCACCGCTTGGGCACCAAAGGAAACCGGATCTTTTATTTTGCAACACCATCCAGCTACTTCCCTTTGATTGCTGAAAAACTCAAAAAAGGAAATCTTGTTTATCCCGAATCACCTGAATCACAGGGCCCATGGTCGCGGGTGATCATTGAAAAACCGTTTGGACACGATCTAAGCTCTGCTGAAGACCTCCAAAAAGAGCTCATGAAACATTTAGGAGAAAACCAGATTTTCCGCATCGACCACTGGCTCGGCAAAGAAACGGTACAAAACCTCCTGGTTTTCCGTTTTGCCAACTCCCTCTTCGAATCGCTTTGGAATAACCGTTACATCGACCACATTCAGATCACCGTCGCAGAAGATTTAGGAATCGGAACCCGTGGAAAATTCTGGGAAGAGACCGGCCTCATCCGCGACATCGTCCAAAACCATGTGATGCAGCTTGTCTCTTTAGTTGCCATGGAGCCGCCCGTGAGCTTGGATGCTAGCGCCATCCATGACGAGAAAGTCAAGGTGCTGCAAGCCATCCGGCCTCTGGAACCAAAAGATGTCGTCCATGCTCAATACACAGCAGGGTTCGTAGGTGGAGAAGATGTCATAGGCTACCTTCAAGAAAAAGACGTTTCGCCCTCCTCTCAAGTCGAGACGTATGCCGCTTTAAGACTTCACATCGATAATTGGCGCTGGGCAGGCGTTCCTTTTTATCTCCGTTCAGGAAAAAGACTTCCCAAAAAATCGACAGAAATCGCCATCACCTTTAAAGACCCTCCGGGCGTCCTTTTTCAGCAGGGGCATCGAAAAAATGACCCGAATGTCCTCGTCTTGCAAATTCAACCCGATGAAGGAATCTCTCTTAAAATTAACTGCAAAGTCCCGGGACCCGCAAGCCCGATACAGCCTGTGAAAATGGACTTTAAGTATGGATCTTATTTTGGCACAACGCCCCCGGATGCCTATGAAAGACTCATCTGCGACGCTATTTTAGGCGACGCTACCCTCTTTGCCCGTCAAGATGAAGTGCTCCTTTCTTGGAAGCTGCTCACTCCCATCTTAGAAGGCAAGCCGTCGACCTATCCTGCCGGTAGCTGGGGTCCTATTGAGGCCGAAAAACTCCTAGAGCAAGACGGAAGGCATTGGAGGCTTATTTGATAAACCTGACGGAAGAACTCAAAAAAATCTGGGGAAAACTCGAAGGTGCCGGAACAATGCGCGCCTCCCTTTTCAACCTGATTGTGGTCGCACCCGACAATGAAAGAAGAGAGTACGTCAAAACCATTACAACCAATGTGATCAAACGGTTCCCCTGCCGCGTAATTTTTATCACCGTGGTTGATCTTCTCAAGGAGATCAAAGCTCATGTTTCAGCGACGTCCGAAGGTGAAGGAATCGCCTGCGACATCATTGAAATCGCCTCGCCCTCTTCCCTTCTCCATAAAATCCCCTTTCTCATCCTGCCTCACTTTCTCCCTGATCTTCCCATCTACCTTCTCTGGGCAGAAAACCCAACTGCATTTCCATCCCTTCTAAACGATCTGCAAAAATGGGCCGCAAGAATCATTTACGACTCGGAAGTCGCAGATAACCTCTCAACCTTTTGCAAAGCATTGACCCTGCAATCAAAAACCCGCGAAGCCGCAGATCTTAACTGGGCCCGCACAGAAAATTGGCGAGAGCTGATTGCCGCAACTTTCTACTCCCCTGCAAGACTGGCTTCTCTTAAAAGCGCCGTCTCTGTAGAAATCCACTACAACAACTACGAAACCCCCTTCTTCTGCCATACAAAAATTCAGGCGCTCTATTTACAAGCCTGGCTTACCACCTGCCTCAACTGGTCTCCTAAAATCTCTCTTCTCCCCCATGTGAACAAAGATCTGGCCCCCGGAACCGTGATCTCGATGGACATCAAGTGCCAAGATCAATACCACTACGCCTTCAGCCGCGATCCCAGCCACCCTCATCAAGTCCGCACCCTCATTTGCGATGAAGATAAGTGCGACATCCCATCCACGTTCATCTTTTCCAAAGCCCAATCTGGCCTCTCGCTTGTCAACCTCATCTACCACCCCGACCCCAGCACCCATTTTCCAAGTGTACTGAGCTATTTAAGCACCCAGGATAAACTATGAACCTATCCCTAAACGATCAATTTTCGCTTTTCGCGTCTTTTTCCTCATATTTTAAAGCCGCTTCTTGGCCTACTTGTTCAAGTATGTCCTACGAAGCGGCTTTAAAATCTGAGAAAAAAATACATCAAAAATCAAAATTTGCTTATTTAGGGATAGGTTCATGTTCGCAAAGCTAATCGTTCCGGGAGACTATCCTGCCACCTTAAGATACGCCGCGGACCATTTTGTTTCATCGTGCCAAACAGCCATTCAAGACCATGGATTCTTCTCTGTCGCGCTCTCCGGAGGATCAACCCCCAAAGCCCTCTATGAAATCCTCTGCCTTCCTCCTTACTCCCAGGAAATCGAATGGGAAAAAATCCATCTCTTCTGGAGCGATGAACGATCGGTGCCTCCCACCGATCCAGAAAGTAATTATGGCATGGCGATGAAAGCCGGCTTTGAAAAAATGATCATCCCGCCGCACCACATCCACCGCATGATCGCAGAAGACCGTATCGAGCACCATGCAAAAAAATATGAAGAAAAATTACGCTCCGTCCTGAATGGACAGTCCCTTGATCTCGTGATGCTCGGCATGGGAGATGACGGCCACACCGCTTCGCTCTTCCCCGGCACCGAAGCCCTGTCCGTCAAAGGGTGTTATGTCACCCAGAACTACATCCCCCAGAAAAAAACCTGGAGAATGACTCTCACCTATGAGGCCCTCAATGACGCGGTAAGCACCGTCTTTTACGCCCTAGGTTCCTCAAAAGCCGAGATGCTCGCCCATGTCTTCAGCTCCAAGCCCCATCTCCCCTGCCAATTTGTCGGCACCGAAGACTATCCCGCCCTCTGGATCGCTGACGAAGCTGCCGCTCAAAAAATGAGCTAAGCGTTTTAATTCCTCTGTATAATAATTAGGGTATTTATTTATATTAATTTTAAAAACAGCGGAAGAAATGATGTTATCCAAATTTCTAGATCCAAAAAATGACGTCGCATTTAAGAAGATTTTCGGCACAGAAAAGAACAAAGACATCCTCATTCATTTTCTCAATGATATGATCACTTTCAGAGAGAATAAGAAGATCCTTGATATCTCTTTTTTAAAACCTGTCCAAGACCCTGAAACAATTTCTAAAAAAACCAGCATCGTCGACATCTTGTGTAAAGATGAAACCGGAAGTACGTATATCGTAGAAATGCAAGTTGCGAGAGAAAAAGGTTTTGAAAAAAGAGCTCAGTTTTATGCCTCAAGAGCTTATGTTGCGCAGTCACATAGCGGAGGACACT
>JBGPMV010000132.1:0-3681 GCA_041487155.1 Rhabdochlamydiaceae bacterium | reverse complement strand
TGAGCTTTTGTAGAGCATTTCGTTTGGGCCATTTTTCTTTTGATTCTCGTGCTTTTTTGTGAACATCTGTGCAAAACATCCAAACACGCGCTGATTCGACTTGGCCTTCATGCATGAGGCCGTACGTTTTTCGAGAGCAATTTTTGAGATAAAAGATTCGTACAGTTTGCATAAAATAAAACGATAATAAAATTGAGGATAGCATGCAAGTTGGAAAAACGAGTTGGACGCATTATCAGATTATGAAGTAACTGCAGGACAAGTGACAACTGAAGTGATTCGAAGGTACATTATGGAATGTCAGGGAAAGTAAGGCGCGCTTTCATCGCCAACCCCCTGAAGGGGGTGGGAATTCCCGCGCGTCGTTTTAAAGGCCTACTCTACGTTACAAAAGCTTTTCTACCCTCTATGATCAAAAAGAACCGCGGACATATCATTAACATCGGCTCTGTCGCTGGACATGGATGCTACATTTCTGGAAATGTATATTGTGCAACAAAACATGTGGTGAAAGCGATTAGCCAATCTTTAAGATTAGATGTCATGGGATCGGCTATTCGAGTCAGTGAAGTAGATCCCGGTGCTGTTCATACAGAATTTAGCGAAGTCAGGTGGAATGATAAGAAGAGGGCAAAGAACCTTTATGAAGGTTTTACACCGTTAACTGCTGATGATATTGCAGATGCCGTTGTCTATTGCGCTACACGCCCTCCGCATGTAAACATCTCTGAAATTATCGTTTTCCCCCAAGCTCAAGCCTCTTTAACCGATATCTATCGACAAGGAAAGCCGATCAAAAATGTCCTGAATCCAGGAAAGTCATAGTATGACCTCCAGTCTGCCTACTTGAGGAAAAGCTCCTTAACCACTAAGTTTATTAGTAGTTACGGAGAATATCTTCAAGTAAGAGCATGGAAGCTTTTTTAGTGAATAATTGGGTCTTTCCACCTGAAAAGGCGAGAACTGCTCTTGGGATTGATCAATGCAGAGATTAAGCTGTCCTAATCACGACCATTTTGTTGAACTCAACAAAATGGTTACCCAGGATAGGACTCCGGTACCCGCCGGTTGGTGCGCAGGCGCACATCACTTCTTGTCCTAGCGTAAGCCAAACTGTTGGCTTACTTCCTGGGCAAAAAAAAAGAGGCTAGCGCCTCTTTTGTTTGCCCAGGATAGGACTCGAACCTACACACCTTGTGGGTAACAGAACCTAAATCTGTTGTGTCTACCAATTCCACCACCTGGGCAAGAAGCGCTTAAGGATACCGTTTATGGGAGCAATCGTCAAGGTACAACGCAATGAAATATTTGCTTGAGGGATTTGAGGTTGCCTAGGGAATGATCTTGATGAGTCCTATAATAGACGCCCAGGATAGTGCGGCGGTCGTTATAGTTTCCTTAGGGGTGAATGTGAAATTGAGCCGTCCTGTTAGTGCCACCAATGCAGCAGCGCTGGCAATCATTCCTATCGTATATGTTATAGGGAATCGGGCATCTTGCTCTCCGGCAGTTTTAGCATTTGCTATTCCGATAAAACCGATGGTTAAACCTGTGACTTGCACAGCTAGACTGAGCATACCGCCTTGGGATAATGTCTTGAGGCCCGCGCGGGTCATTTCGGGTCTTATCCAAAGATATCTAGAAAGAGCTCCGGGGAGAAACCCGCAAATTGCTGCTACACCTAATACTCGGACAGCCATAGTCACCACTCCTAATTTAAAGGTGTGGATTATAAAGCTTAGTATTTTTTTGGTCTATACCGTTCCGAAGAACCGATCGCCGAAATCTCCGAGGCCAGGAACAATGAAGGCATGAGCGTTGAGCTCGGGATCTTCGGCCGCGACGATGATGCGCAGGACAGGAAATCTTTTTTTGAGGCGCGCAATGCCGGGCGTTGCGGAGATGATTCCTACTAGGGTGATTTGGTTAGGGGAGAGATGGGCGGTGAGTTTCTCAAGGGCGCAAAGAGAGCTTCCGGCCGTTGCAATCATGGGATCTAGAAGAAAGAGATGGTCGGTGGGTAAAAGCGGAGGGATATTTTCATAGTAGAGATGAGGCTCGGCGGTTTTTTCATCGCGGCGAATTCCAAAAAAGCCGATGGGCGCATCGGGGAACAGTTTTAAGAAGGAGGGGAGGAGGACAAGTCCGGCGCGGAGGATGGAAACTAAGACGATGCGATTTGTCGTGACAGCGCCTGCGGCAGAAGAGAGCGACGTCTCTATGATTGCTCGTTTAGTTGGGACACCTGCGGCGGCATCTGCAGCAATGAGGTCTGCAAGCTCGAAAGCCGCTGTCCGAAATTCAAGGAGCGGCGTTTTTTTATCTCGCAGCTTGGTTAGGAGGGCCTCTTTCATGGGTCTAAAGGTTCGTATACGGGATGAACCGGAAATCCTTGCTCGCGAAGCGCAAAGATGGCCTTTGCTACAGGCTCCCATTTTGCATTCCGGTCGATATGGAGCAGGATTTTGGTATGCTCGGGGTTTTTAGAAATCAGTCCCATCTGCTGTTGTTTTTGGAGCTCTTTTTGAATGCTGCCGGTGGTTCCCATGATGAACTCATTCACCTCAGTGATCCACTTATATTTGCCGTCTTCGGTGATACCGATGTTGACGATGAAGGGCTGCTCGGAGATACTTGTTTTCTTTTCAGAATTCACTTTCACGAGGTTCACCTGTGTATCATAGAGGACAGCTCTTGTGATCGACATGGTTGCAAAAACAGCCACGATGACAAAGAGAAAGTCGACCATCGGGGCTAAGTTCAGCGAGGCTGCTTTTTTGAGTTCATCTTCAGGAATCAGACTCATGGGTTACCTTTCTAGTGATTGAGCAATTGCTTCAGCTTCGGCTTCAATGAGCGTTAGTTGTTTCATAAGGCGATACTTGGTCATCGCATGGAACATGAGAGCTAAAATCGCAACCACTAGCCCGCAGACCGTTGTTCCAACAGAAATGCCCAGGCCATCGAAGAGGGCTGAGATGCTTTCGGCAGAGCGGTTGAGGTCGTAGAATGCGTAGAACATTCCAAGCACGGTTCCTAAAAGCCCGAGCATCGGTGCGATAATGGCAATGTCGTTAAGGAGGTTGATTTTTTGCCAGTAGGCGAGGCTGAGTCTGCGCCCTTCGGATTTCATCATTTCGAGCATGGAGGCAGATCCCTGGTGCCGATATTTAATCGCTGTGGCAACCATTCCGAAAAGGAGCGTGGGATTATTTTTGCAAGTGTCAAGAGCTGTTTCATAGCTGCGGGCATGGAGCTGATTTTGAAGCGTCGTAAATGCTTCTTTCGGAAGAAGTTCGCCGGTTCTCAAGCTTAAGAGTGCATAGGCCCAAATGCCGACGCTTGCAATCGAAAGAACTAAAAGGACGGAGTAGATCGTGGGCGATCCGGAAAAGACTTGTCCTAAATCGATCACAATCCCGCTGGATTGAATCTCTTGCGCGACTTCTTGCTCTTCTTTTTCGATGGCGGCGATATCTTCTTCAGGATCGATTTGGAGCTGCTGGACAATCGCTGGCGCAGGGACGGAGAGGGTTTGCTCTAGGGCTTGAGGAGCTTTGGTTGCAGGAGCTTCTGTCGATAGCTCGACATCCTGCGTCGGTAAAATCACAGCTTGGGGCTCCTCGACGGAAGCTTCCGTTGCCGGAATGACGATCGCATCTGTATCAATAATTTCTATAC
>JBGPMV010000131.1:0-3718 GCA_041487155.1 Rhabdochlamydiaceae bacterium | reverse complement strand
TTGTTGAAGACCGCCCCGGACACGATTTCCGCTACGCTATTGATGCAAAGAAAATCTCAAGCGAGCTGGGATGGAGCCCTCTGCATACCCTGCGACAAGGCCTTGAAAAAACAATCGATTGGTATCTATGAAAAAAATAGCCTGTGTGATCCCGGCACGACTTTCCTCAAGCCGCTTTCCGAAAAAAATCCTCGCGCTCCTCCAAGGAAAACCTCTTCTTCAGTGGGTCTGGGAAGCTGCAACGAAAGTTCCTTTATTTGATTCTGTGACCATCGCCATTGATTCAGAAGAAACAGAAGAGGTCGTGCGTAAGTTTGGCGGCCGCTACCATATGACAGCGCAAGAGTGCCCGAACGGCACCATGAGACTCTGTGATTTAATTAAAAACCACCCTGTCGAAGGAGATATTTTTGTCTGCTGGCAAGGAGATGAGCCGTTTTTGCATGAAGAGATGATCCGCGAGCTGCTTCAGTCGGCCGGGCGCGATGAGGCCGATATTTGGACGTTGAAAAAACGCATAACTGACCTCGGCCAAGCGGCCTCGCCTCATGTTTGTAAAGTCGTGACCGATCATCAAGGCTATGCCCTCTATTTTTCCCGCAGCTTGATTCCTTTCCACCGCGATAGTACGCCGGCTTATTATGAAAAACACATCGGGATCTATGCCTATTCACGGCAGGCGCTTGAGAAAATCGCTAATCTTCCCATGAGCCCCTTATGCGAACATGAACAGCTCGAAATGCTCAACTTCATGTACCACGGCCTCAAAATCCGCGTGCATGAAACCGTCCATGAAGGTTTTGGGATCGATATTCCTCAGCACCTGGAAGAAGCTCATCAATTGCTCTTATTGACGAGGTAGTGATAAGTGTTTTTTTTATCTTTGAACGTCAAAAGGTACTTCCCATCTTGCTCTTTATTACATTTCACTGAAAAGCCATGAATGTCTTTGGGGCTTTGAGGGTCTTTCCAGCTCTCTATAATCGCTTGCATATACCTTCTATCAAAATCTAAAGTCTCTTCAATCTTTTTGAGATGTATTTTCTGCGTCCTAATCACCCGAAAAGCTCCATGAATGGATAGATAAGCAAAGCTTGCGACTAAGATGATTGCGATGAATACTTCGAGCAGGAAAAATGAACGCCTAGTCATGGTGTGATTTGAAGGGGCTTAAAATCGAGATAGTCTGCAGCAGTCAGCAGGTATTTAATACCGCCTTCCTCTCCAAACATTTCTGCATCTTTCTTGAGGTTATGAAGATGGCCAAAAACACAAATGCTTACACCGAACTCTTTCAAGATTTCAGCTGTTTTTGAAGGACGAAGATCTGCGCTGATTGGAGGGTAGTGCGTCATCGCAATTTTAAGTTTGGCATGAGGATTCATCTCCTTGAGGCTGAGCCTTAAGCGCTGAAGCTCTCTTTCGAAGATAGCCGTATCATCCACTGTTTCAGGTTTTTCAATACTTTTCGGCTTCTCTCTAGGGTTCTCTTGGAAATGAACATATGAATTGAAGTTGTATTCCGGAGTATCCCAGAGCCTGGTGCCTCCAATGGCAACATCTTTCCAGTGAAACGCGTTATTTTGAATAAAATGGATGGAAGGTGGAAATTTTTCCGCCATTTTTTTAGGGGAGCTCCACCAGTAGTCGTGATTGCCCCGGATCATTAACTTAGTTCCCGGCAACTGATGGATCCACTCCAGGTCGATGACAACTTCTTCCAGCCTCATCGCCCAAGAGATATCACCCGGGAGAAGAACGAGGTCGCCCTGGCCCACGCAGCCTTTCCAGTTCTCCTCAATCTTTTCCATGTATCCTTCCCATGCCGGCCCGAAGACAGCCATATTTTTGGCAGGAATACTTTTAGCCAGATGCAAGTCAGCCAGCGCCCAAATCGTCATGTAGCTATCTTACCACGAACTTATTATTAAGAGTTAGCTGCCAGTCTTCTTGGAGCCAGCGCTGTTTGGATATCCGCCTAAAGTTGACGATAGTTGTGACAACATTTACAAAAAAGACCATAAACCAGAACTTATCCGCGCTAACACCCAAGACAACCATTAATAAATAGATGGGAAGCGCGCTGAAAACCCAGAAGAAAGCATTGTATCGAAACAAGAAAGCCGTGTCTCTAGAGGCAACAACTAAAGAGAGAGGTATCACGCATACTCCGTAAGCTACAAGAGCAAGCCATAGAGAAGGAAGGATGGAGTGCATCACCTCTAACATCTCATTTTTAAAAGAGGTCGCTGTAAAGCAAAAGGTGAGCATCTCAGGGAAAAGAAAAAATGGGATGCAGAGAATAAGCGAGTAGATGGCCATTATAAAGAGTCCATTATAAACGACCTTCCAAACTTCATCATTTCGCTTCTGACCAATAAAAGTGGCAGCCAGCGTTAGCATCGATTGAAAAAGAGCATCGGCAAAAAATGTAAAAAAGAAAAAAATAGTTACCCCAATAGAATAGACAAGGAGGTGGGCTTCAGATAAAAGAGTCACGGTGCGCGAGACAAACGACCAATCTCCAAAACAAAAGATAATTCCCAAAGCCCGTAAAAGCCCCGGCTTTATATAGTGTAGAAAGAGCAGCGGCTGAAACGACCAGCTCCTAGTTCCAAATATTTCATGATTTTTAGATTTTAAGAAGGACCCGGCTAAAACCAGACAGACAAAAACTAAAGAGAGAATTTTACCGAGCGAGGCCCCAAATGTTCCCATCGGCTCGATATAATTGTTTCCAAAAATGAAAAGATAATCGAGCCCTATATTTAGTACACAGCCCCCCAAGGTTAAAAACATGACAAGCGAAGTCTTTCCCCGCCCGATATAAAAGGCAGATAAAGCTCCTACTAAGGGAAATAGAAAATTAAACCAGCACAGAAGGGAAAAATACCCACCCTCTGACTCTGCTAGCACGGTATGATGATAAAGAAGATGCTCTAGAAAGAACCCCACAGGCGGTACTATAAATATAGATGCCAATGAAAACCAAATCAATTGCCACACGCAGGGACCTATCAGTCGAGGCTGATTGGATCCATGGAAGAGCCCGATAAAAGACTGGCCTCCAATGATGACGCACAGCGAGGAAAATTGAAAAATCCTTGCTAAGAAAAAGCCATTCAAACTGCCTGCCAGTGCGGTCTCAGAATATTGAGCAAGAAATATGCGCTCTACATACGCCGTAAGGCTAGTTCCGAGAACGAACAAAAGCACCGGCAGAAACAACTTACAAAAGCCTCTTAAACCTTGTAGACTCAAAAAAATCTCACATTTTATCTAACGAAACCAACGGCTTACAATCTGCTGTTTCAGCATGCATGATTTCTGGAATAAAGACATCCAGTGTTGGCGCAAAGCGTGGAAAATAATTCCTGTAAAACCATTGTCTAATGGCAGGGTTTACAGTGAAAGGGATGTGCGTAAATTCACATTCATTTTTAACATAGGTCAAATAAAAATGATCCTCTCTTTCGCCTTGTCTAAGCAGATAAGTCTTATCGGGTTGACCTCTGATGATAATCTCGGCGTCTGTGCCTGTTAAGGCTGCATACCAAGCACAATGATTTTTAACTTCATTTATTTTTTCCTGCATAAAGTTGGTAGAACTGCATTCTTTGCTTAATGTGCTCATAATAACCTCTGTTTTTTACAAGAGACACTCAAAATTCTTTTCAAGAATAATCCTTCCAAAAAATTTATGCAACCCATTTGTCTT
>JBGPMV010000130.1:0-3794 GCA_041487155.1 Rhabdochlamydiaceae bacterium | reverse complement strand
TAATCGCGGCCTAATTTAACCTGCCACTTTATAGCTTTTAGGCCTCCCAAGCTCTGTCATCCGATTCAGTGCATCTATTTTGATTAGCATCTCTGTTGTTTGAGTTTTCTCAGTTCGAGTGCTAAGTCGATCTCCCAATACTGTTTTTTGTCGATACATGAACGTCTCTACTCGAGATCTTCGGTGATATTCAACTTCCTTCTTCCAGAGAGCTCTTCCTTGCTCGCCAAGTTCCTGTATGCGCCGTATCGCCTTATCCCTTTCTTGCAGCGCTGGCAGTTGTTCTCTTCTCTGCAACTTTGCATTTTTGTCAGGCGGTATAACCTGCCTTCCGCCTCGGTCATGCACTGCTTCTCGACAGTCAATCGTGTCATAGGCGCCGTCACCGAGGATATCTCCCAGCGCTACATCGTCTAAAGCCTCCATCATATGCACCATGGCCTCATCATCGCTTACGTTGTTAGAAGTTATCGCGCAGACTACTACCTGTCCTGTATCTGCGCACATCCCAACGTGTACCTTGCGCCAGGTTCGACGTTTTGAGTATCCATGCTTCCGCACCTTCCACTCGCCCTCGCCAAAAACCTTCATTCCTGTCGAATCAAAAATCACATTCAATTTCTCTCCGGACTTCAGAAATTTTCTCAAGGGGATTTTAAGGTTTTTTGCCCTACGGCAAAAAACTGAATAATGAGGGCACTTAAGGTCCAGTTTAAGAGTTGTAATGAGGGATCCGATGAATCCCTGCAAAGCACGCAGAGGTGTTCGAAATACGGCTTTAATCAGTAAGCTGCATCGAATGGCATCATCTGAGTAGGTGTCAGGCCTTCCAGGCTTCTCAATACGCTCGGTCGAGTACCATTTTGAGATAGAATCTTTATCGAACCAAAAAGTGATGCTTCCACGATTAACCAACGATTGGTTATACTCTCGCCAGTTGCGGGTACGGTATTTATCTTTCTTCTTTGGAGGGGTTATATCCTTTTTAGGAGCCATATCAAGCCTACGTTTTTGTTGTGGTAAACAAAAAATTTATAGACTAGATGGGCTTTAGGCAAGAAAAACTTTATCCGCAGCTATTTACGCAACAAAGCCCTGCACAAGGGTTATTTTTTCCATCTTCTTATTCCAAAGCATTTTTTAAGTCTTTAATAATATTCTCAGCTGCAGCTCGATCGCCATGGCTTGCTATAGGATGATCTTCCAACCACTTTTCAAATTTTTTAGTATATTCTATCCCCTTCTGAGAATGTAGTTTACTACGTACCCTCTCTCCTGTCATCCTTTCATGCCTAATTGCTGCAGCGGTACTACCACTACCAATACTAGCATCTTGTCTATAAGTTCGATTGTACCGCCACCGATTATTGCAACACAAATTTGCGCTTAAGTATTTTTCCATAGAGCAAAAAGTCCCGCTCGCATCGTCTCCGCGAGATGTGTAAGGCTCACTCGCGATGTCTTCGCTACTCTTTTTCCTCTTCATGCTACTCCTTTCAACTTCTCGTAGTTTTGACGGGCTTCTATCGGACTTTGATACTCCCGCTTCGCTACCATCCATTTCTCGTTGTAGACCTCCACGAACTGCCTTACTGCTTCTCGTACCTCATCGATTGTCTTGAACTCTCTCCCCTCTATGATCTGTTCTTTCAACGTTCGATGGAACCTCTCGGCCACTCCATTCGTTTCAGGTTGCCTTACAAGCCCAAAACTGTCTTCTATTCCCCAGTAGTTGATCTGCTGTAGAAAGTAGTCTGAGGTGTATTGTGACCCATTGTCTATCCGAAGCTTTAGGCCTCTGGCTATTCCTTTGCTTAATGATCCATACACGTTCTTAATCGCTTGTGATACTGGTTCTAGAGCTGCAAAACGATCTCCTACTTTACATACATGCCAGCCCAGACACTCGGTATTCCAATGTTCGGCAACGGTAAAAATCCAGACCCATCCGTCATCGATGGTCTTTACTTTTGTTCCATCTGATCCCCACATCTCATTGGGAGCGTCCGTTATAATTTTCCCATCATGGGGGTTCGGAGGTTGGTAAACACTTCGATTCGGCGATAGAAGGTGGTTTTCTCTCATGACTCTCAGGACCCTGTTTCTTCCAACTTTTGTGCCAGCTCGTTTTAGCCGAACATGCACCTTACGGTGTCCTTCCCCCTTAAACGGTGTTGTCTGAAGGTCCTTTTGGATTTTTTCCAAAAGGATCTTCTCTTCAACAATGGGCCTCCGACCTCGCTTTTCAGAGTTGCAACATTTTCTATAAAATGAGCATCTAGCAATGTCCCATGCTTCACACACTCTTTTGAGCCCATAAGGCCTGTTTGTTATGGGAGAAATGGCTTGGCTCATTTTTACCACTTCCCGCCCCAAAAAACACCTTGCTTCCGACTCTTCTCTCGGAGAAGTTCATTCTCCATACAGAGCTCACCTATCTGTCTTTTAGCTGCTTCAAGTTCTGCATGCAAGGGCTCATCGGATCGGTCCTTGAGTAGAAGCTCCATCCGGGTTAAAACTGTTTCTTTCCACTTTTCAAGTTGACCAATAGGAACCCCATACTCTCGGCTGAGTCCATCAACAGGCTCTCCCGTCAATAACCTTAAAACAACTTCTTTTTTACGGGCTGCTGACCATCGCTTGAAAACAGGCTTCTCTTGTTCATTGGGGTTTGTCATCTCTGCCATTATGACCTCCTTCGGTTTTTTACGGCACTTCAGTTTACCGCAAATCCGTGTCTCATTCTATTGGTGGCAGTATAAGGTTGTTGATGGCAGAGATGCGGGAGTCGTAAGCGTTGGAGTTTTCGTTGATCGATTTGGCGAGTAGGTCGAGTTTTTCAGCTTGGAGATAGATAAATTCGACGAGGTAATTGCGCATTTTAGCTTTGGCGCCGGAGAGCCGGAGTTGGTTCATTTGATCGGCAAGGGCTTTTCTTCTTTCCCATTCGGGGAGAATCTGTCCTTCTAGATAGATCCCGACTTGCCACTCGGGAAGGAGGGCCATGGAGCGGCCCCGTTGATCCAGCTCTTCTTCGGTAGATAATATATCGTTTTTTAGGGTTTCGAACGAGAACGCGTCGGTACTTCTTAAATAGTTGATGGAGAGGGAGGTCGCTCCGAGGGCGAGGAGAGGGATCAGGGAAAAGGCTCCGATTGTAAAATATTTTTCTGAAAACACAAGAGCGGAATAGAAACAATACCCGATGAGGAGGCCGCTGATAAGACCCCCGGCATGTGCAGCGATGTCGATTCCACCCTGGAAGCTATAGACGATGTTCATGGTAAATGTGGTGACGATAGTTTTCGTGAGGGTATCGCGGATTTCCTGGACGAAGAACTTAGTGGTCAAAAGGGCAAATAACATCCCAAAAAGGCCGAAAATCGCCCCTGATGCCCCGACTCCGACGATGTAGTTATTGGCTTGAAATAGAGCGCTGGTCAGGCTGGCCAGGATACCGGTTGCAAAATAGGCGATCAGAAACCAGGATTTGCCGATGGTGGGCTCGAGAAGAGAGCCGATATAGTATAAAGCGTACATGTTCATGGCCAGATGCAGGATGCCAGAATGGAGGAACATACAGGAAATGAGCCGCCACCACTCTCCCTGCATCAGCGCGTCGCTGCTGCTGCCGCCCCAGATAAAAAGCTCTTGAGGGTTGGGTAAGAAAAAGTGAGTTCCCGTTGCAACCATCCAGAGATAGATGCCGATATTGAGTGCCATTAAACCGAAGGTGACGATTCTAGCTTTAATCATAGAGCTAAGATTACAGTATCATTATTTAGACCTGAACT
>JBGPMV010000129.1:0-3800 GCA_041487155.1 Rhabdochlamydiaceae bacterium | reverse complement strand
GATAAGTTATGCCGTTACGTACGAGAGTTCCTGTACTGGCTTGATTGTGCAGTTCTAGAAAGGGAGACTCTACTCCGGGGACTGCCTTCTGGGGCGCAAGAGGAGTGGCCTTCTTGAAAGCGCCTTGACGTTTTTCATTCGACAAAACCGGTTTTGGTAAATTCAGTGAGCTAAAATCGGGTTTAGGCTTTGAAGCTAAAGAAGGCATTGCTTTTTCGCTAAGCCACTGATCTTCTATCAGCTGTCTTTTTGAGGCAGGTTCGCTAGGCGCATCATCGTCCCCAAACAGAGATCCTCTTTTTGCTGAAACCTTCCCAACGATTTCTTTCATGACCTGAATATCTTTAGTAGGAGAAGGGAAACCATCGGATTTGGAGGGTAAGTTTTCAGGAGTTTTTGGGGTGGACGAGTTTATTTTGAAAGACATAAAGGCTCCTTTTTTTGTTTTTTATTATTTTATAACAGACATTAGTTGTTTTATATTAAAAAATAAACCATTTATAATTACACATACTTAAAAATTGAATACTATTAATAATAAAAGATTTAGAATAGCGCCTCTTGTGGTAAATAAAATTATTCTTTACGATTTGGGGGATGAAGCAGCAACCCTTAAAAGAGCGTACGGTTCTTCGCCTCAAGAGGTCTCAGCAGGGGTGGGCCCCCAGGCTTTTTATCCCTCCAACGGAGGAGCTATCTCTCAAAAATAGAGTGCAGCTTCTGCCCAAGCGCAAGAGCTGGGATCGGGAGTCTTGAATCGATGAAAGGAACTTTTTTATTTCTAGGTACAGGGGCTTCTATGGGGACGCCTGTTGTGACGTGCAAGTGCCGGGTCTGTCTATCGCAAGACCGGCGCAACCATCGGCTGCGCCCGAGCGGTCTTTTAAAAGTCGACGGAAAACAGATTTTATTTGATGCAGGGCCCGACTTTAGAGAGCAGGCGCTGAGATATGGGATTGACCAGTTGGACGGAGTTGTTTTGACCCACGGCCACTATGACCATATTGCTGGGCTCGATGATTTAAGGGTTTTTTACTTTTTAAAGAAACAGACGCTCCCGTGTCTTTTATCAAGATCGACGTATGATGATCTTAAGATGAAATCGTCCTATTTTTTTGAGGGAAGCGGAGATGACGTCGTGGGGGCCCCGAGATTTCAGTTTAAAGTTTTCGACACGGAGGAGGGGGATCTTATTTTTAATAATCTTCCCTGGGCTATCGTCTCCTATGTCCAGAATAAGATGCAGGTAACGGGGTACCGGATCGGCAATTTTGCCTATATCATGGATCTAAAGGAATACAGCCCTACGATTTTCCAAAAGCTTAAAGGGGTTGAGGTCCTTGTTTTAAGCGGCTTAAGAGAGAGGCCGTCGCCTGCCCATTTAACCCTGGATGAAGCGCTTGAATTTTCCAGAAAAGTGGGCGCCCAGCAGACCTGGTTTTCGCACGTCTCGCATGAGCTGGATCATGAAGAGGCCAATCGGCGATTGCCACAAGAGGCTCAGCTGGCGTATGATGGACTTGAGGTTTCAGTCGAATGCTGACAGATAACAGTTTTAAAGATGCCAAAACGGCGCTTCTCATAGGGGCCTATTCATCCGGACAGGATAAAGAAGCGTGCGAAGATTTTTTAAAAGAGCTCGAGCGGCTCTGTGAAACATATGGCTTAAGCGTTGTAGAGAAAGTTCCTTGTGCGATTAAGAGAATCGATGCAGGTACGTACATTGGCTCGGGCAAGCTGGACGAGATTTTGCTCACGGCCCAAGAAAAGGGGGCCGATATCGTTGTCTTCGATGAAGAAATCTCTCCAAATCAGCAGAGGAATTTAGAAAAGCATTTCCAAAGGCCGGTCATCGACCGGACAGAGCTGATCATCGAGGTTTTTGCACAAAGGGCGCAGACAAGAGAGGCCCGGCTTCAAGTGGAGCTAGCTAAAGTCAAATATCAGCTTCCTCGTCTCAAGAGGCTGTGGACGCATCTTTCCCGGCAGACGGGCGGCAGCGGCGGATCTGGAGGAGCTTACTTAAGAGGCGTCGGAGAGCTTCAAATCGAGCTGGACCGCCGCATGCTCAAAAAGAGGGTCCTCCAGCTTCAAAAAGAAATCGAAGAGGTGCAAAAGCAGCGCGAGACTCAACGGCAAAAACGGATCCGAACCGGCATTCCTTCTTTTGCAATCGTTGGCTACACCAATGCCGGAAAATCGACGTTATTAAATGCGTTGACAGAGGCAAAAGTGCTCGTGGAAGATAAACTCTTTGCAACGCTTGATACAACCACTCGTAAATATACGCTTCCCAACCGCCAAGAGGTGGTTCTCATCGACACGGTGGGTTTTATCCGAAAAATCCCGCACACGCTCGTGGCCGCTTTTAAATCGACGCTCGAAGAAGCTGTCCATACCGATATTTTGCTCCATCTCATCGACTGCAGCCATCCGGCAGCCGAGCTTCAAGCGGAGGCGACGATGGAGGTTCTTAAAGAACTCAATGCAACGGGGCGCCCCATCATCACGGTTCTCAATAAAATCGACGCCTGCTTTGATACGGCCATCTTGTACAAACTGCGCATCAAGTATCCTAAGACCGTTCAGATTTCTGCGCTCACGCAAGAAGGGTTTGATCGGCTCATAGAAAGGATGGTCGAAGAGATCCAGGCTCTCAGAAAACGGGTGCGGCTCCGCATTCCTCAAAGCCACTACGCGCTTGTCAGCGAGCTAATGAGGGAAGGGCGTGTGATCAGCTCGGACTACGAAGAGAATGACATTCTGCTTGATATTGAAATCCCCGCACGGCTTGAACACAAGGTGACACCCTATCTATGAACGTCAGAGAATTGCCTCTTTCTGAAAGACCCCGCGAAAGGCTTCGCTCCCAGGGAGCCGGCGCTTTATCGACGGTGGAGCTTTTAGCGATTCTTTTATCGACGGGAACCAAGAAGACCTCGGTTCTAGATCTTGCAGCCCAGCTGCTAGCTCATTTTGGTTCCTTGAAAAAACTAATGGACTCCTCTGTAGAAGAGCTCATGGAAATCGAAGGAATCGGCCCTGCAAAAGCGATTCAGCTTAAAGCTGCGCTAGCCCTTGCCCAAAAAGCGTTTCAAGAGTGCCATCCAGAAAAAAGCGTTGATACGCAGGGAGCCTATGAGCTTGTCCGGTATGAGCTTGCCCCTCTAAAGCAAGAAGTCCTCTACGTCATTCTCAAAAATGTCAAAGGGTGCCTCATTTCCGTTGAAAAAATCTCAGTGGGAACTCTTTCAGAAGTGCTCATCCATCCGCGAGAAGTGTTTTTTCCGGCAGTAAAGCATAAAGCAAGCAGTTTCATCCTTGCCCACAACCATCCGTCGGGAGATCCGACCCCCTCAAAAGCCGATCTAGAGATGACGCGCCACCTTATTAAATCGAGTCGAGTAATGGGCATCTATCTGGAAGACCATCTCATCGTGGGAGCCTCTTCGTATGTCTCTCTTAAGAACGCGGGATATTTTGCACCAGCTCCAAAATCCCCTGCGTGAACATCTGAACGGCAATCAGCGAGATGACCATCCCTCCCAACCGTTCGCAGGCCGCCAGACCCTTATGGCCTAACACCAGTTTAATATTCGAGGAGGCAAGTAGCACAAGCGCCGTGATCAGCCACGCAACGAAAATGGGCAAGACCATCCAAAGTGGCGACTCGACTTGCTGAGAATAAATCATGACGGCCGTAATTGCTCCGGGTCCTGCGACTGCCGGCAGCGCCAAAGGAAAAATAAACGGCTCTCTTTTAGGAACCTTCAGTCCATTTGCTTTAGGAAAAATCATCG
>JBGPMV010000128.1:0-3848 GCA_041487155.1 Rhabdochlamydiaceae bacterium | reverse complement strand
TAGTGTCCAGATTGTTTCATGCGTTCTTCCAGGTGACTTAAGTTTAATCGAACTCCTTTTGAAACATACCAAATAAAATCGTACCAATCACGACCCTTCACACGTATTTTGTAAGGCCTGCACATAAGTGCATGTATTTTACCAGCAAACAAATCATCTGGGATATATGAACGGACAGAAAATGGTATGGGTTTAGAAAGAAAACGTATTTCAGTTGAAAAATTCGGAGGCGGGTCAATGTCGATCTCTAATTTAATTTTTATGACTTCATTGGATTGCGTGTGTTTTCTGAGCGATTCATCTAAACCTATTCGAATAAAAGTTTCGAGAGTTTTTGTTTTTAAAAAAGCCGAACGAATCGATTCTTCAGGACGCTTAATTTTGTGTTCTACATGCACTTTAAGCCCTGAAATTTCTAGCTCTTCTTCGATTGCCTTAAGAAAAGGGATTAAATTGAATTCGGCATTAGGACTTAGAAGAGAAAAATCGAGATCTTCGCTGAAGCGGTTAAGGCCATAAAGAATGCGAAGAGACGTTCCACCATAAAAAGCGGCTTGTTCAAAAAAACCAGCTCTCCAAAGCCCCAGAAGAGCAATTTCTTGCATGATTTCTTGAATTGCATTTTGATATCCTACTTTAGATGTAGGTTTATAACTTTCAAGTAAGCTCTCAATTGTTGCTGTCATAGTTTACTCATCATGTTAATGCTTTTTTTTCTATAGACTGTTGCGAGTTCATCCAATTTGTCAAAATTAAAACTTCTAAAGATTGCCTCATCGACTCTCATTTCTACAAACAAATAATGACGAAGCTGTTCAGGAGTACGTATACCGGGTGTTTTATAAACAAGGTCGACCAATGCCTTTTCTTTTGAAGCGATAAAATAGCCGCCTTCTTTTCCTAGATTTCTGTATTCTATACCGATTTTAAACTTTGCTCGATCAATAGCTCGGTATTCAAAAGTGCCAATAGGAGAATGAAATGTTTTAGAGCTGCCAATTGTTAAAGAAGTAATGACGGTTGAGCGTTCTGGAATTAAGCCATAAGATGAGAGTGCATATTCAAAAGAAACACAAGAAGGTCCATACATTAGGTTAGCGATTTCTTCTAAACACAGAGGTTCGCGCCTCCAGTCTTTACCAAAGACATATAATCCCTTCTTTAATCTAACTATCTTACCCTCAGCAATTAATAAAGAAATCTTATCTCTAGGCTTTTTTAAATCCTTTAAATAGCTTGCAAGTAGTTGAAAGTCAAAAACTTCTGTCTTTGCTTCCTGTCTAAAACGTTCAAAGTTCATATATATGATTATGCATGTTTTCAATAGATAGTCCAGTAAAAATGGACAATCTATCGAAAACCTGCACAAAAGTTTAAGTTGTGCTATAAGCCTCAGGTAAATATTCTGGTGAGTAGGCCTAGCAGATAAACTAAGGAGAGACCTATGGTCAGCCTTTTTCAACTCTTTTCTATAGGAATTGGTCCTTCAAGTTCTCATACCGTAGGGCCGATGAGGGCCGCTCATCAATTTGCAACTCTGTTGCAAGACAAATTTGGGCTCGATAACATCAGTAAAGTCTCTGCCGAACTCTATGGATCGCTTGCGATGACGGGCATCGGCCATGGAACCGATAAAGCCATTTTTTTAGGGCTCGAAGGAGAAACTCCAGAAGCCGTCGATCCTGATCTTGTAGACTTCCGCATCAGCCGTATTCTAAATGAAGAAAATATCTATCTGCTCGGCTCAGTGCCTGTCGAGTACGATCTCATTTTTCACAAAGGGAAAAGGCTCCCTTACCACTCAAACGCGCTCCGTTTAAAAGCCTATGATCTAAAGGGAAGCCTTGTTGCCAACGAGCTGTACTATTCTGTCGGAGGCGGCTTTGTCGTGCCGCATCAGCAGATTGAGCAAACAGGATCCGATGCAACCGTTGATGTGATGCCGTTCCTTTATTCGACGTGTGAAGAGCTATTAAATCACTGCCGCCAAAATAACAAGATGATCTATGAGCTCGTGATGGAAAATGAAAAGGCGCTGAAAGCAGAAAGTCAAGTCCGCAAAGGGATACTCCGCATCTGGGATGTGATGAATAATTCCATGGAGAGGGGATTTCTGCAGGAAGGGATTTTGCCCGGCGGCCTTGATGTTAAACGGAGGGCGCCAGGTCTCTATAAACAGCTCACAGAAGCCGGCAATGTCAATGATCCAACAGAGTTCATGGAATGGGTCAGCCTCTATGCGCTTTCTGTTAACGAAGAGAACGCAGCCGGCGGCCGCGTAGTGACGGCTCCCACCAACGGCGCAGCAGGGGTGATCCCTTCCGTCATCCGCTACTACCTCGATTTCACACCTAATCCTTCTGAAGAGGGAATCATCCAGTTCATGCTGACAGCTACTGCGATCGGAGTTCTCTACAAACTGGGTGCCTCGATTTCTGCAGCAGAGATGGGCTGCCAAGGTGAAATCGGCGTTGCCTGTTCTATGGCTGCAGCGGGACTCACCGCTGCGCTGGGCGGCACCAATGAGCAAATTGAAAATGCCGCTGAAATCGGCATGGAGCATAATTTAGGCCTGACGTGCGATCCGATTGCAGGACTGGTGCAGATTCCTTGTATTGAGCGCAATACGATGGGCGCGATTAAAGCGATCAATGCATCCAAGCTTGCATTGCGCGGTGACGGCACGCATCGTGTCTCTTTAGATCAGGTGATTTTGGCGATGCGTCAAACAGGCGAAGATATGAAGCACACCTACAAAGAGACGTCCGAGGCAGGGCTTGCCTTCCATGTATCGGTAGGCATTCCTGAATGCTAACTCTCTCTGATCTGCGCCGCCGCTATAAGCCCAAAATTCCTGCGCTCCTGCAAGATCCACGAGCAATCGTTTTTGAGAAAATCAAGACCTTGCCTGTCGATTCACAAGTCGCACCTTCCTTTCCATTGACTAAAACGATCCAGGCCCTAAAAGGCTGCAAGGGATTTCATTCCTTTCCTCCCACTAAAATCGGAGTCGTCTTCTCCGGCGGCCCTGCCGCAGGAGGACATAATGTCGTCGCCGGCATTTTAGATACTCTGGGAGACAGCTCTCTCATTGGCTTCTTAGGAGGCCCCGGGGCGATTGTTTCAGGATCTTATAAAGAGCTTAAAAAGGGAGAGGTCGATCACTACAGAAACCAAGGGGGATTTGATCTTCTAGGCTCAGGACGGACCAAAATTGAAACCCCCGAGCAGTTTCGAGATGTATTAAGTGTCGTTAAAAAACTTAAGCTCGACGGTTTGATTATCGTAGGGGGAGACGACTCCAACACCAATGCCGCCATGCTTGCCGAATATTTTTTAAAAGAAAAGGCGCCCATCTGCGTGATCGGCGTTCCTAAAACCATTGATGGCGATATTCAAAACCCCTATGTTCCGATTTCGTTTGGGTTTGATACGGCAGCTAAAATTTACAGTGAAATGATCGGCAATTTAGCCCGCGATACGATCTCTTCGTTCAAGTATTTCCATTTTGTGAAGCTCATGGGAAGATCTGCCTCTCATCTCACGTTGGAGTGCGCTCTTAAAACCCATCCCAATATCACACTCATCTCTGAGGAGAAAAAACCTTTTCAAACCCAGATTAAAGAGCTTGCAGAGTGGGTCCAGTCCCGCGAAAAGACTCCCTATGGATTAGTTTTAGTCCCGGAGGGACTTTTAGAAGCAACCCTTGAGGCAGCAGACCTGCCAAAAGACTCCCATGGCAATATCAATCTTTCTCATATCTCTACAGAACTCTTTTTCATCGAGGCGCTGCAAAAAGAACTCAAGCAACGCGGCTTTAAAGGAAAGTTCGACCCCATCCCTCATTT
>JBGPMV010000127.1:0-3866 GCA_041487155.1 Rhabdochlamydiaceae bacterium | reverse complement strand
TTAGAATAAGAGCTACCCGGGCGCTCCGGCTTATCTTGAATCCCAAACTTCTTAAAATCGCAGTATTCGATATTGGTCAACGTATATTTAAACCCATCTTCTGTCGCCGTCTCAATCAGAACGTTCACGCCCTCCGATGCTTTGACTTGCCTTGGACAAGATGCAAACCCAAACCGTTTATCGCCCTGGCAGCCCACGCCTGTAAAGGCTAAAAGGCCGTCGTCGGTATTCGCAACAGGATTGTTCACTTGCCGGACTAAAGCCTTCTTGCGCCCTAAGCTCTGCATCCAACCGAAAACCCCCTCCTCTTGCGCCAGCCGCCAGAGAACTCCATGCCCGCCCGGTTTCATCAAAAGCTGCTGAGGCCCTTGCAAACACCACGACCCCTCGCGATTAATTGTTGGAACCAGCGGCTGACAGAAAAGACGGAACATCTCTTTCGGGCGCCCAAACCATTCCGCCTCTTCACAAATCTCCATGATGTGATCATGGTTATTCTTCTCATGCGATGTCATCATTGCAACAGGCGTTGTCACTTGCACATCAAACAGCTTGTAATGAAGATATTCTCGCGATTGCAAATCATCCATCAGACCTTGGAGAAGCGTCTTCCCAAGAAACGGAAGCCTTGCTGCCGGAAGCGGCAGATTTGTTTTTTCATCGTAGAGCCGAAGCCGATCTGCCGCCCCTCCTAGAGGGAACATCTCACCCATCAGAGGAAGCCCGCGGATCCCTTCTACCGCCCACCGCTCGCTTTTCTCCGCAATTGAAATCCCCTCCGGCGCAAGATATTTCGTTTTAGCGAGTCCCTTAGCATCTTGCATATTCAGCAGCTGGATCATCCGCGCGTGATAGCCCATGATACCGCCGATCGACGCATAAAATTGCTCGACGTTCATGAGCTGGCCGAGCAGCGGTGTGATTTTTTTTAAATCGACAGACGTTAAAAGCCTTTCCCCCTGCCCTGCCGCGATGAGCGAAAGAAGCGCCAGCTGATGAGGCTCTTCTAACTGCTCAATCAAAGAAGCCATCTCTGTCGATTGCGACAAAAAACTTTCTACAGAGCCGCTGCCTCTCAAAAGATTAATTTTCTCTCTCGAAGAAGTGCATGCGGCAAGCTCCTGGGCCAGTAGGTAAAACATAGTCCTCCATGCATACCCGATCTAGAGGAAAAATGCAAGACCAAGAAAACTCAAAGAAAAAAAATACACCAGTAAGCTGATTTTTTTTGACTATAATACCCGAAGACGGTTACAAGAGACATACGAGGAAAATAAAGAACCTCAACAGTCTATCTCATCGAAAGTATCGATAGATAGCGAGCCACAAACATAAAAGGAGTTGGAAATGGCAAAGAAACAATCCAAATTCATGCAACCTATGCGCCTCAGCGAAGATCTCAAAGCTGTCGTAGGTGCAGGACCGCTACCACGCACAGAAGTTACAAAAAAACTCTGGGCATACATTAAAGCAAAACGTTGCCAAGACCCAAAAAATAAGCGCAACATCATTGCAGACGAAAAACTCTTAAAAGTTTTCGGCGGCAAAAAAACAGTTAACATGTTTGAGATGACAAAACTCGTCAACAAACACCTTTCCTAGTTTTTTCTTGAGGAGCATGGTTTTCCTGTGCTCCTCTCTCCCTTTTCTGCTATACTCTCCACGTGGACAATTCTAAATTAAAATACAAACTTGTTATCGCCTACGACGGAACCCGCTATGGCGGATGGCAAATCCAACCCAATGCCCCCTCGATTCAAGCGCACCTGGAAAATGCCCTCCAAACCGCCCTGCGGCAAAAAACTCCCGCCTTCGCCTCCGGAAGAACCGACGCCGGCGTCCATGCCAAAGGACAAGTCGCTCACTTTACAGCCCCTCCCACCGACCTTCAGTACCTACTGCGCGCCCTCAACGGCATCTTGCCCGTTGATATCCGCATCCTAACCGTTGAAAATGCTCCCCACGAGTTCCACGCCCGCTATTCAGCGATCTCCAAAGAGTACCACTACCATATCCACCTTGATTGGGCGCTCGATCCCTTCCAGCGGCTTTACGCCTACCACCACCCCTACGCCCTGGATCTTACCCTCATGGAAAAAGCCATTCCGTTTTTTATTGGCACCCACGACTTCACCTCGTTTGCCAATGAAGCTTCCAAAGGCAGCGCTGCCAAAAACCCAGTCCGCACCCTCTCCCGCCTCGACCTCATCCGCCTCCCCGGCGGCGCCCGCCTAGAATTTGAAGGCACCGGCTTTCTCTACAAAATGGTTCGCAACATCACCGGAACGCTCCTCGACGTCGGCCGCAAGAAAATCCCCCCTGACAAAATCCCCGCCCTCTTCGACCTCAAAGACCGCAGACAAATGAGCTGCTCCGCTCCTCCGCAAGGTCTTTTCCTCATGAAAGTAAATTATTCTTAACGATCTTTTTTTAAACTTAAAACTACCAACTATTCCGTCAAACAACAAAAAGTGAAGGTTTTGAACCGGTCTTTGAATTTATTGCTCTGCTACTCCAAATATACCGCGCCCGCTTAGGTTGTGTGAATTTGGACTCTGCGAGACAAAGCCAAATCGAAGCGCTAGCGGCTTAAACGAGGAAGACCATTCCCGAAAGGGAAGACTGACGAGGAGGATCGATTTGGCAAAGTCGCAGCCGGTCCAAATTCACACAACCTAAGCGGGTGTGGTATAGCATTTCTGCCATTTACCGTATCAATTTTTCGTCCCAATTTGATACTGCAAAAAGCATTTTCGCCATTTACAGTATCAGAGAATTTGGCGGCTTTGCCGCTGGCGGCCTAATCGTCAACAACAACAATGACGACGAGAACGAGAACAACGGCATGAATGGGTGCAGGAAATTATGTCAACTTCCTCCTCCGAGATTTAAAAAAATCACGGAGGAGGGACGGGCTTTTAAAGCCCGCTCACATTGCTTAAAAACTCTATTAGATATCCCACCGAATTAGCTCGCTAAGACCAAAAGATCAAGAGGAAACCAATTCCCTTTTGCCAATGGCCAACTCTTCAAACCCCAAGGGCCTTTTTAGAACCTCCGACACCCACCGACGACGCCGCTCCCGCGCCCGTCGTCATTGCCGTAGTTGACGCAGAGGCCGCCCGCGGCAAAGCAGCCAACAACCAGAGGATAGCTAGGATTAGAAGAGACTCGCTCTTGACAGCGGGTATAAGTGCTGTCACTATACAGCCAAGTGCCATTTTGGACATAGTCCATCAAGATACCGGCGGCAGACTCTAGAAGGTGGGGCACTTCATAATGAAGATGTGACTTCTGATTGTAGGTGGCTAGAAGCTGCTTTTGAGCGTTGAATTTCTTGCTTCGACTCTCAGGGATCACATCTTTTGTCATAAGCATCCAATAAGAAGCAGCGGGGGCGATATTTCCGTACTCTTTTTGGGTTGCATCCGAATAGCTCCTGTACTGCGTTGCTTTGCCTCCTCCCTGGGGCTTTTGAATGAGCTCGCCAAGACTGTTTAAAGTGAAGGGTTTTCCATTCACAGTGACGGGGATCAGAGTGAGGAGATGAGTCTCATGCACTTTTTTGTCGGGCCAAAATGGACAGGGTGTGTTTAAGATCTTATGAATCACCCGCGGAAGAGGTGGAGCTTCTCCAACATCACCGAAGTAGAGTTTCCACTTTTTTGGACCAAAAGCCATTTCCGGTACGAGTTCGTTCCATAAGGCTTCATTATTTGCGTACTGATTCCATTGTTTACAGACGGATAAACATGTTCCAAGTTCTTTTGCACCTAGATAAGAAAAAATGCAGTTTACAATGTGCGAATTGTCTAGAAAAAAAGCGAAACAATTGACACTTGCATGAGTGATTGCTAAGTTTTGTA
>JBGPMV010000126.1:0-3880 GCA_041487155.1 Rhabdochlamydiaceae bacterium | reverse complement strand
TCGAAAATTAGCTAATTTCTTCAGCAGCTTTTTCTTTAGTTTTTTTCTTCGTAGTTCGTTTTTTCTTCTCACCTACAACAATGTCATCGTGATTTTCTTTATTTTTCTCGATGAGATATTCTTTGATGGAGAGAGAGAGTTTTTTATGCTCTGGGTCGATCTTAATGACTTTCGCAATAACGTCTTGACCTTTAGAGATCACTTCTTCGACTTTCCCAAAAGGCTGGTCAGAAAGCTCGGTGACGTGGATCAGTCCTTCGAGGCCGTTTTCTAATTCTACAAACGCACCGAATGCGGTGATTTTAGACACAACGCCTTTTACGAGCGCTCCGACCGGCATAATATTCTCAATGTTTTCCCAAGGGTTTTCACTGAGCTGTTTAACACCGAGCGTAATCTTCTTGTTTTCTTTATCAACAGAGAGGATCACAGCATCAACTTTATCGCCCTTTTTGAAAATTTCTGAAGGGTGAGATACTTTTTTAATCCAGCTTAAGTCGGAGATGTGAATGAGGCCGTCAATTCCCGGCTCCAGTTCTACAAAAGCGCCATAGTTGGTTAAGTTGCGGATTTCAGCAGTGACACTCGAACCAATCGGATATTTTTGCACGGCAATATCCCAAGGATTGTTCTCAAGCTGCTTCATGCCTAAAGAGATTTTTCCTTCATCTTTTTGGACGGAAAGAACAATCGCTTCAACTTCATCCCCTTTTTTCACCATCTCGCTCGGATCATTGATCGTTTTTGTCCATGACATTTCAGAGATGTGGATGAGTCCTTCAATTCCGGGTTCGATTTCGAGGAACGCTCCATAAGGAACGAGGCTGATGATCTTCCCTTTAACATGAGTTCCAGGAGGATACCGTTTCTCGATTTCTTCCCAGGGATTACTCTCTTTCTGCTTCATGCCAAGCGCAACGCGCCCTTTATCTCGATCGACGTGGAGGATAATCACTTCGAGCTCGTCTCCCACATTGACCATCTCAGACGGATGCTTGATCCGCTTCCATGTCATGTCTGTAATATGGAGAAGGCCATCGACTCCATCGATATCTAAAAACACCCCGAAATCGGTGATGTTCTTCACGATACCGCGGCGCACTTCGCCCTCTTGGAAGTTTTCGAGCATTTCAACTTTTTTAGTCATCCGCTCTTCTTCAAGAAGCTCGCGGCGGGAAACGACGATATTTTTTCGGTCCGTGTTAATTTTTAAGATCTTAAAGTCGTAAATTTTGTCGATATACTCGTCGAGATTTTTAATCCGTTTGTTATCGATCTGCGATCCCGGGAGGAATGCTTCCACTCCGATATCGACCATGAGGCCGCCCTTGACTTTTCTCATGACTTTTCCAGTCACGATCGAGCCTTCGGTGCAGTTATGAACGATGTTTTCCCATTGGCGCATGCGTCTTGCTTTATCGCGCGAAAGCACAATCTGTCCGTCTTCACCTTCCGTTTGATCTAAGAACGCTTCAACGATAGTGCCGAGCTGAAGCTCCGCCGTATCTGTAAATTCGCCGATTGGGACGAGCCCTTCCGACTTAAGTCCTACATCGATCACGACAAAATCTTTCGTGATTTCGACGATTCGTCCTTTAAGGACAAATCCTGATCCTAAAGAGGCGAGGGGACTATCACTATCTGCTTTGGTTTGACCTGAAAGCAGTTTTTTGAAAGTCGCTGCATCATCCTCATGATAATCAACATCATCAATGATGTTACTTGAGTTCCAATCGTGTTTTAATTTGGACATGTAATCCAGTATCTCCTAAATAATTCAATCATCGTCAGCTCAGTTTTTCTCTTAAGGGGAAATCTCCACCAACGAATAGTTAACGATGTACAAAGATATCAAATCATTGAAAATTCCAGCAAGAAGCAAAACCGTTTCAAGAATTTATTAATATAATTGACGGTGCAAATGAGCTCTGCTAGACTCCAAAAAATGAAGAATACGGACGATTCAAATTTTAAGTTGATAGTATCTGAGTATCCAGAGCTCGTCCAAAAATCGCTCAAAACGGTTTCTTTAGACTCTTTACCCCTCTTTAAGTGGGACTGGACGCGCAGTCAGTTGAAGCTCCACTTCGTCTGCCGCCACAGACTCAATGTGGCAAAATTTTTCTTTGAAATGATCCACAGATGGCTCCTTCCCGGTAGACGCCTCGATGTCTCCTCACTTTTTTCAACCGATTTTCATTTTCAAAACACTCCTCACGCGCTTTATACGCTTGCCGAAATGAGCGTACGAATCGATCCGGTCCTATCAAAAGACCAAATCGAGCATAACCTCAAAATCATTGAAACCGAGATCCGGCTGGGGATGGTTTCTGTCTATCACGCAAGCCGCCTCTTAGAAACTCACTTCACCTCGCCTGAACAAAAAAATAGCCAGATCCAAGAAAAAATCACCAAGCTTTTAGAAAGATATCCAGGCGAGATCGATTACGACATTTTTGGACTCTTGCAGCAATTTTTAGTGATGAGCCGTGAAGAATTTAAAATCCATCGATCGGCCAGCCACTTAAGCCGTCTCATCGCCGCAACGTATCTTTTTACAAAATCGATGGATCGTATCCGCTCCGAAGAGCGGCATGTCCGCCTTAAAATCAGCCGTGTTATTTTGGATCTCCCTTGGGGCCCTAAAACCGTCCTAGGAGCGTGTGTAGCACTCCGCCTTTTAAGCTCAGAAGAGCTTTTTGAAGAAAAACACCTCATAAAGGCAGTGCACGCAGCGCTGCCCGGCCTGAAAATAGTGCCGGACTCGTTTTATCTGCATGAAGGCCACTCAAAAGAGGTCGCCATCTTATATCTTGAAATTGAAAAAGAGAATGGAGATCCGTTTTCACAAGACGATTTAAGGCAGCTTAAAACAGAGCTGCCCTTAGAGGTGAAGCAAGCCGTTGAAGTTCCGTTAAAATCGATTTTCATGCCCCGCAACGAAGAAGAAATTTTAAAACACATCGTTGCGCTCTCAGGCCAGCTCCGCTTTGTCAAAGACCTTCCCCAAACCATCCTCACGTTCGATGAGCAAAAAAATGGAGAGCTCTATTTTACGGTGATTTTAGTGCGTATTTTGTTCCCAACCAGCTATTCGATGCAGTATCTCTTTTCTCAAACAGAGTCTCTCCTAAAATTTATCCCTGATCGGGTCAAGCGAGTGGGGCTCCTCCGAAAAAAATACCCCAAAGAAGCGACCGTGTTCCGCGTCCATCTCTCTTCGAACTCTTTTGTGCGAGACGACGGCTCCGTCGATCTATTCCGAGCACGGCAGACTGTTTTTCAAGAGCTTGTAAAAGTCATTGGACGATTAAGGGATTATACAGGCGGCATGATGGCAAAGCAGGTCGAGCTGATTGGCGAGGTACAAGAGCTCCTTGGAGAACAAGATCCTCTGCTAGAGCCTTTTTTTCATGCCTTGTACCCCATAGAGGCACGTAGCTTCCTCCCCCCCGAACAGGTGAAGAATTGGTTTTTTCTTTGGAAGCAGCTGCTGGAGTTTCCTGAAGATCAGCTCAAAATCGAGCGCGATCAGTCCGCCGTCTATATCATGGGGCATGCTGCGCTCATCCCCGAGCTTGACCTTTCCGATTTTAATGAAACCCAACTCATCCTCGCTCGTCCCGAGCACCCTGAAAAATACCTAGGCTATCTTTTCATCACCTCAGACATCGAAGAGCAGCAACTATTTGTTTCCAAACTTCAAACTGCAAACTATGAATAAAGCTCTTCGAGATAAAAGGATAGGGCAATTTTTTCGTCTTAGTATTTTTCTGAAAGGCATTCATGCGGTCCTAGAAATTATTGGTGGTTTGCTACTTATCTTTATTTCTCCCAGTAAAGTTACGCAATTTGTAGTTTGGATTACGCGAAGCGAATT
>JBGPMV010000125.1:0-4016 GCA_041487155.1 Rhabdochlamydiaceae bacterium | reverse complement strand
CCTCACAGACGATGAAATGTTTGGTGAAACCAAAAAGACCCTTAGGCATCTGTTTTTAACGCAGAAAAAAGGGTGATAACAGCCTCCGGATCGGCGCTTTTAAGACACGCACCCGTTCTGCAAGTCCGAAGGCGGGGGCATCTAGCAGAAAATTTCTCATTGTACGGACAAACACCTTGAAAGTGGCGGTGATGACTTCCGATCGGCTTATAGACAGAGCCTTGCGTCGGCCCAAAAAAGCTGAAAGAAGGCGTGGAGGTGGTTCCGCAAAGAGCAAGCGCTGCTGAATCGACAGAAATCACAAGATCCATCTGGCACATGACTCTTTGCCATAGCGGAAACGAAAGCCCTCTTAGAGCTATGCTTTCGGGAAAGAGGCTCGACAACTGGTCGGCAATTTTTTTCTCGGCAGCGCTCCCGCTGACAAAATAAAAAAAGCAGTTTTCTTGGGCGTGGACCTGTTTTAGAAACTGGGTGAGAGTATCTAGAGAAAGACATTTATTGTCCCACCTGGAGGCAAAAGCTACCATGACGCAAGGTTGCTTTCTTTTATAAAGCTCTAGCTCTTGCTCTTCCTGCAAAGTCAGCTGGAGCCGGACGCCTTTCATCGAAAACGGCTCATCATCTTTAAAAAACTGCTGCACAACGGAGAGATAACGGCGCTGAATAGGCAGCTCGGGAGACACCTCGAACCTTTCCCGTGTGACAAAATAGTTAGGCCACTCCGGAGAAGAGTTCCATCCGAACCCGACTTTCCTAGCGCCTTGCGCCACCTGAGTTAAAAAGGCCGACTTGGTGTTCCCTTGAAGATCAAAAACGACATCGTACGATGTTTTTTTAAGCGCTGTAAGAAGCCGGCTTAGCTCTTGATAGCTCTTCCTCTTCAATAAGTTCCTTCTCCATCTGCGCGTGGAGAGCGTATAGACATGGGCAATATCCGGATGAGATTGAACAAGGGAGGCATACTCTTCTTCGACGATCCAGTCAATATGGCAGGCAGGATCTTTCGACTTAAGATATTCCACAACAGGAAATGTCTGGATAATATCCCCAATGGAGGATGTTTTAACAATCAAAAAATTCATTGAAATGATTATATCACAGAGGGGTAATTAAGAGACTCTTCAGACCGTCTAAAAAATCTTTTGGCAGCGGCGCTTTAACCGTCACCTGTTTTTTTGAAACGGGATGAGGAAACGAAATCTCTAGAGCATGGAGCAGATGCCGATGAGCTCTATAGCCGCACTTAAACTGTTTTGCATAATGGTAGTCTCCAATGATCGGATGGCCTGCCTCTTTGAGATGAACGCGGAGTTGATGCGTGCGTCCTGTGATGGGATGGCATTCTAAAAGAGTGGCTTTAGGACCCTCTCCGACTTTAACCCACTCCGTCTCTGCAACCTGTCCTGTGCGGCTAGATCCATATACCGTTTGTCCTTGAAACCGATGTTTGGGACCCAAGCGGGAAATGATCGTCCCTTTCTTCTCTTTAACAACACCATCGACAAGAGCCAGGTACGTCTTCCGAACTTGTTTTAAGCGAAACAGCTCGATCATTTGCTCTAAGACAGCCTTGGATTTAGCGACAAGAAGCACGCCCGAGGTCTCTTTATCAAGCCGATGGACTAAGTGTCCTTTAAAGTTTTTGGGATCGGACACTACACCGGCCGGTTTATCAAAAGCAATCAGCGATTCATCTTCCCAAAGAATAAGAGGTTTTAGAGTTTTTTTGATCTCTTCGATTTGTAGAGAAATTTCATCGCCGGCTTTTAGCTTATGCGTTGAAAAAGTCTCGACGCGGCCATTGATCGTACATCTTTTTGCCTCTATAGACCGCTTCAAAGCCTTGACAGAAGGGGCATCCGGATACTCTTCTCTTAAAAAAGCAAGAAGCGTCATCCCCGTTTTCTGGGCAGCGACTTTAAATTTCATCAGTGGTGCTTGGTGAAAAACTCAACTAGCAAACGGACTCCCACGCCGGTGGCCGGCGTCGAATGGTAGTCACGAGGAGCGCTTAAATAAGCCGTTCCAGCAATATCTAAGTGAGCCCAAGGTGTTTTATTCACAAACGACTGAATAAAAATTGCTCCCGTAATGGAAGAGGCTCTTCTATCCGCTGCATTTTTGATATCGGCAATCGTTGATTTGAGCGCCTCTTTATATTCAGGAAATAAAGGCATTCTCCAGAGCCGTTCATGCGTTGCTTCTCCTGCCTCATAGAGTTTCTTAGCCAGCTTATCATCGTTTGAAAAAAGCCCCGAGGCAAGTTCGCCAAGAGCCACCACAATGCCGCCTGTCAGCGTTGCCAGATCGATCATGCGCGCAGGTTTGTAATGATCCTGCACGTAGCTAATCGCATCTGCCAGCACCAGTCTTCCTTCCGCATCCGTATCATAAACTTCAACGGTTTTGCCGCTATAGCTTTTATAGACATCGCCGGGTTTGTAACTTTTAGAGCCGATGGAGTTTTCAGTCGATGGGATCACACCAATCACATTAACCCGTGCCTTAAGTTCCGCTAAAGCTTTGAGTGTCCCCAGTACTGCCGCACCCCCGGACATGTCATCCTTCATCGTCTCCATGCCGCCTTTAGGTTTTAAAATCAGGCCGCCCGTGTCATATGTGATTCCCTTCCCGATAATTGCTGTGCGCTCTTTAGAAGAAGGATTGCCGCGGTATTCTACAATGATGAGGGCAGGATCCCGAAATGAAGCTCGGTTGACGGCCAGCAAAAGACCCAGGCCTGCCTTTGTGATCTCACTTTTTCCTAAAATAGTGGCTTTAAGCCCATGGGATGCTTTACACAGCTCCCGCGCGGTTTCAGAAAGTTTTTGCGGAGTGATATCATCGGCGTTCCCATTGATCAAATCACGCGCAAAGTTGACAGCATCGCTAATGATCTCAGAGCGCCGGCATGTCTTTTCTTGGCTTTTAGAGACCCCGACAAGGCACACTTTTTTAAGAGGCTCTTTCACATCTTCTTTTTCAGATTTCAGCTCATCAAAGACGTAATTCGAGAGTAAAATCCCCTCCGTAATCGCCTCATGATACCCACCCTTATCCGGGCAGATAAAACTGAGCGAGGTCCATCCCTTTTTCCTGCACAGCTTCACTGCTGAAGAAGCCGCCCTGCGCAACGCCTCCCCATACGCTTCCGCTTTTTTTCCACATCCCAAAAGAAGCAGGCGGCTCTCCCCTTTCTTGCCTGTATAAATCAGAGCCGTTTCGCCTTCCTTTCCTTTAAAATCGCCCCCCTGCATAAGAGGTGCGATCTCTTCCTTAAACTCTCCGGAAGCAAAAGCCGGCTCTCCCCCTTTAGCTCCTTGCCAAAATGGAAGCACCAGCACATCGGCTGAAGGACGATCTGCAATCTTGGGAACGGTGGTAAGGTGCATCAGAACGGTACCTCATCATCGGAGAAGGCAGGTGCATTTCTGGACTGGCCTCCTGTTGAACCTTGAGCTGCCATGCTTGGCGCCTCTTGAGCGGTTCCATGAGAAGTTTCATTCGATGACTCGCGTCCTTCAGTTCCTCCATCGGGACGTCCAAACGGACTAAATGAAATGCTAAACGCTGTCAAACTCATTGATACCTGAGGTTTTCCATCGCGGTCTGTAAAGATTTCAGGCTTGTTCATCTCTCCCATGACTACAATCGGACTCCCCTTTTTGAAATAAGGAATCATTTTATCAAACTGCTCTCCCCAAATTGAAACTCTCCACCAAATGGTTTCATCTTTAGAGCCTCTGCGGCAGCGTGCTGCAACTCGCAGCGTTGTCACTTTTTGTCCAGATGAAGTAAAACGGACTTCGGGATCTGCGCCCAAATGTCCTGCAATCATCGTATGGTTCATACAAATCCTCCACATTAATATCGATTCCACTATTATATACCTTAAGAAAGACGTTTGTGAACACAAAAAAAATCGATTAGGCGTTAAGATACCACGGTTGCAGGCCCGGGGGTTTGGTTGGGGTGGATGGGCGGTTGTTTGCGGGGGTTGGGTTTGGGGTTGT
>JBGPMV010000124.1:0-4043 GCA_041487155.1 Rhabdochlamydiaceae bacterium | reverse complement strand
TGGAACTTCACAGTGGAAGAGAAAATAAGCTATGTGAACAAGAAACCGTTCAAAGTCGGTAGGGTCAATGCGTTCCTGGTGGGAGCTCCCGGCTCGTTCACTGTTGAAACCCTCACAACGCCTCAGAACTTAGGAGTCGGACAGTTGGAGTTTGTCTTCGAGCCGCACAAGCGCTCCCTTCCTAGAACCACGCTTGAATATCAAGGAGAGTTCGGATCGATGTACCAGTCTCATATCGTCTCGCTGGAACTGGCCTGGAGTTTTTGAAGCTGAAAACAATCTGCCTATGTGCTAAAACAGTTTTCAATCAAGTCTCGTTAAGGATGAATTATGGCAGGTCATTCGTTTGGATCGCTGTTTCGGATAACAACGTGGGGAGAGTCGCATGGTGTGGCTGTCGGTGTTGTCATCGATGGGTGCCCTGCAGGGCTTGAGCTTTCAGTCGATGATTTAATTCCAGATCTGAAACGTAGAGCGCCCGGTCAAAAGCTCACGTCGCCTCGTAAAGAAGACGATGTCCCGGAAATCTTATCCGGCGTCTTTAACGGAGTGACAACCGGCGCGCCGATTTCGATTCTCATCAGGAACCAAAACCAAAATTCAGATGCGTATAAAGCGCTGGAGAACGTACTCCGCCCGGGACATGCCGGTTTTACGTATTTAGCAAAGTATGGGATCTTTGATCACCGCGGAGGGGGAAGAGCCTCTGCACGAGAAACCGTCTGCAGGGTTGCAGCGGGGGCTGTCGCAAAAAAGCTACTCAAACAGTTTCAGATTACCTGCGATGCTTATCTATCAGCAGTCGGCACAGAAACATCTCCTGAGAAGATGACAGCGCTCATCGAAGAGGTCCGGGCCTGCGGCGACTCAATCGGGGGAGTTGTCGAGTTCCGCACGAGCAAGCTTCCCATTGGTCTGGGAGATCCGGTCTATGAAAAACTTGAGGCGAATCTTGCTAAAGCGCTTCTCTCGCTTCCTGCAACGAAGGGGTTTGAGATAGGGGAGGGATTTAAAGCAGCTGAGATGCGGGGCTCGCAGCACAACGATCTGTTTGCTGTAGTAGTTGGTGTGATTGAGCCTAGCTCCAACCATGCCGGAGGGACGCTCGGGGGGATATCAACAGGGCTTCCTCTTGTGGGAAGAGTCGCATTTAAGCCGGCCTCTAGTATTAAAAAACCGCAGGAGACCGTCACGGTTACCGGGACGCAAACGGTGCTGCAGCTCGGAGATGATGCACGGCACGATCCGTGCGTTGCCGTCCGCGCCGTGCCGGTTGTTGAGGCGATGGTGGCTCTTGTTTTAGTCGATGCGTTGCTGCTCAATAGAATCGCAAAATTATGAAGTATGCCGTCATCACAGACTCCACTATTGCTGCGCTTTATGGACTGAAGCAATGTTTTGTGGTGCCTGTAGGCGAATCTTCTAAATCCATTCAGCAAGTTGAGAAGCTGGCATCGGAGCTTGTTCAGAAGGGGTATGGACGGGATACGGTGATTGTGGGGCTGGGAGGAGGAATGATCTGCGATCTTGCCGGCTTTTTATCCAGCATCTTTTGTCGGGGCGTGCCGCTGATTTTAATACCAACGACGCTCTTAGCGATGGTCGATGCTTCGATCGGAGGAAAAACCGCTGTTAACGTGCCGGAAGGAAAAAATCTTCTGGGATCGACGGTTTTTCCGGAAAGTGTGATTCTGCATCTTCCATTTTTAGAGACGCTGCCCGATGCCGAATGGGAAAACGGGATCATTGAAATTTTAAAAGTCGGACTCTTGTTTGACCCCGATCTGTTTTTCCATTTTTCGGATCTTTCGCTCAGCTCTGTAATTGAGAGGGCGATTGAAGCGAAAAGACGGATCGTAGCCCAAGATCCTTATGACAAAGGATGCAGGGCGCTTTTAAACTTCGGGCATACCATCGGCCATGCGCTGGAATCTCTTTCTAATTACACTCTTTCGCATGGCAAAGCTGTTGCCGCCGGTATCGTCATTGAGTCTCGCCTTTCCCATGCACTGGGCCTTTTATCGCAGGGTGATTTAGACGCGATTGAACACCGGTTTCCTCCGGTTGAGCTTTCCGATGAGCCCGAAAAAATCTTGGAAAAACTATCCAGTGATAAAAAAGCCAAGGCAGGCGTGCCTCATTTTGTTCTGCTAGAAGAAATCGGGCAGGCTTATGTCAAAGACGGCTGTTTTTCTCATCCTGTTGATCGTACTCTTATAATTAAGGTGTTACATGAAACTTGTTTGTGCTCCCGTTAAAAAATGGCCGAAAGATCGGCCGGTTGATCTGTATGAGTTCACAGAGGTATCTAAGAAGGTTCTTTATGATAAAGAGGGAGCCATCCGTTTTGTCGATATCGACTGGCGCTCTAAAGCGCAAGGCACTTCGATTGTTTCGTATCACAACTTTGATGAGACTCCCGATTTAGAGGATGTTTTGTCGCAGATGAAAGCGAGACATCCTAAGGCTCGATTTTATAAAATTGCGGCGTTTGCGAGCTCAACGCTTGATGCTATTAAAATGGTCCGCTTCCAACGAAGCCACCACGATGTGATTGGAATTTCAATGGGTGAAAAGGGGATTCTTACCCGCATTTTATCTCCATTTACTTATGCGCCGCTTACAGAGGAGGATAAAAATGCTCCGGGGCAGCTGCTGTGGAGTGAGCTTGAAACCATCTACCGCTACCGCTCATTAAATTCTGACACCCGTCTCTATGCTCTTCTCGGCAATCCCGTGAAGCAAAGCATCGGGCATCTTTATCATAATGATAAATTTTCCCAAAACAACATGAACGCGGTCTATGTGAAGCTGCTGGTTTTACCTGAAGAGCTGCCGGCTTTTTTTGAAGCGATTCAGGATTTTTCGTTTTGGGGCTTTAGCGTGACTGCGCCTTTAAAAGAAAAGATCCAAGAGGGCTCTATTATTAACACGTTATACCGGACTAAAAACGGGTGGGAGAACTGCAACACCGATGGGACAGCGGCTGCCGATGTGCTAGGGAATGTTGCCGGCAAGCGCATTGTTATTCTGGGAGCAGGAGGTGCTGCTAAAGCGATCGGTGCAGAGCTGATTAAGAGAAAAGGGAGGGTCACGTTCTTGCGCCGGCAGATGGAGATTCCTGGCTATGACATCTTGATTAATGCGACCTCTTCAGGCGATCCCGATTTTAAGGACCGATTCATTCCGGGCGCTCTCGTAATGGATATTTCCATTCGGACAACCCCGTTTCTCTTGCGTGCAAAGGCGCAAGGATGCGAGGCTATCAACGGCATTCCGATGTTTATGGGGCAGGCTCTCCTACAGGCAGATCTTTGGAGACGACATCTGAAGGAATGATCGACTTAGGCAGGAATTTGGTTGTGATATTTCTTACTAATTCGAACACCACACAGTCATCTGCTAAGCAGGCTTTTACCTCACCTGGCATTGATTGTCCTTCTTCTGGTTTTTTGAAGAATTTTTGATGAAATTGTTTGAGGATAAGAGGCTGCGCAGCAAAGAGCGCCATGCTGCCGACTATAAGATATTTGTTTCGGGCTGAAAATCCAATTCCAAAATCGTAACCCGCTATAATAAGATGTGCACAGCCTTTATGAATATTGAAGGCGACCTGCCCCCAAGCAGCTGAATCCTCAGCATCCTTTGTTTTAAACCGTTGAACACCGCCTATCAGGAGATGGACAATACCCATTCCTGCATTATAAAGCGAAGAGACAGGGGCTAGTTTCGGGTAAACAAAATAGAGAGCGACAATACGAGAGATAAGACTGATCTGCGTGGTAAGAGACTCAACATTCAAGCTAAAAAGATTTTCTAAAGAAGGGTTTTCAAGAAGACCTTTCTGATCCATCTGATGAAGGAGTTCATCCGTAAGGCATGCCACCGGCAACTTGCTGATAGCGGTCTGCATATATCCTAAATAGCTTTCCATACATAACCTCCTAATTTTATATTTAAGGATGTTAGAAGAAAAAACAAATTAGAACAATTAAAATGTTTTCGTTTATGTTATTTTAATTTTAAATTTACAAATAATTAAT
>JBGPMV010000123.1:0-4087 GCA_041487155.1 Rhabdochlamydiaceae bacterium | reverse complement strand
AGAAAAAGGTTTTGAAAAAAGAGCACAGTTTTATGCCTCAAGAGCTTATGTTGCGCAGGCACATAGCGGAGGACACTACCCGGCTCTCAAAGAAATTATCTTTCTAGCAATCACCGACTTCATCATGTTTCCTGATAAAAAAGCGTTTAAATCCGACCACGTGGTTCTAGATAGAGAAACTTATGAAAACGATTTAAAAGATTTTTCGTTTACATTTTTAGAACTGCCCAAGTTCACTAAAAAAGTTGGACAGCTGGAAAACATGATTGATAAGTGGTCCTACTTTTTCAGGCATGCCGAAGAGACCCCGGAAAAAGATCTCCAAAAACTGATAGGCAACGATCCCATCATCAAAAAAGCCTTTTCTGAGTTAGATCGATTTGCCTGGAATGACCAAGAGCTTCTCACGTATGACCAAGCTGAAAAGTATGAATGGGCCTACCATGCCTCTATGGATCAGAAGTTCGATGAAGGCATGGAAAAAGGAATAGTGAAGGGAGAAAAAGCTGCTCTGCATAAAGTTGTGCAAAGACTCTTAGAACGAGGTTTAGAAAACCAGCCTATCTGCGAAACTACCGGCTTGTCCGCACAAGAGATCGATGAAATCCGAAACAATTCTCAAATCAAAAGGTAACGGTATGACTGCAAGGAAATGGATGTTTGTGTCGGGGCTGTCGTGGCTAGCGATAGGAGCTTATTTGATGGTTAAGGGGCTTAGGTGGTTGACGCTGGCGATGATGCAGCCGGAGACGCCGGCCGTGATGGGCTACCTGAAGAGTGTGACGGGCTCGTTGCAGCAAGGAGCTCTTGTCTTGATTTGTGTTTCATTACTCGTGGGTTTTATAAAGGGGCGGATGGTTCTATCTAAGACTGTAGAACGGATTGTAAGTCGTCTAAAATCTTTGGAGTCTATTTCGTTTTCTAATGCCTACGATAAAAAATATTACATTATTTTAGCTGCGATGATGGGGCTGGGTCTTTTATTTCGCTTTTTACCAATTGCTTTTGATATCAGAGGCGCGATCGATGTCACCATCGGCTCGGCTTTGATGAACGGGGCAATGCTCTATTTTAGAGCGATGATCAAGACAAGCGCTGTTTCATGATGGGCTATTTGCACTTTGATCCCTCTCCTTATATTCTCCCATGGAATATTCCTATTTTGGGAAGGCCGATTCTTTGGTATGGCGTCTTTTTTGCGCTCGGTTTTTTCTTGGCATATGGAGCTTTTGTACAGCTTTTAAAGCACGATCAAAAGAGGGAAGTTAGAGACCATGCCCGTAAAATTGCAGACCAGGTCAGCACGTACCTCCTGATAGGGATTTTGCTGGGAGCTAGGCTTTTTGACATTCTTTTCTATGAAAATCTAAACTCCTTTATTCAAGATCCCCTTTTTATAATCCGTTTATGGGAAGGCGGGCTCTCCAGCCATGGAGCCGTCTTAGGACTGATCGCTGCAGCTCTTCTTTATCAACACCGGCATCGCTTTTTTTCTACGCTGCATTTGCTGGATCTTCTTTCGATTGTGGCCGGCGCTGCGGCTTTCTGCATCCGGCTGGGTAATTTCTTTAACCAAGAAATTTTGGGAACCCCAACATCAGTACCATGGGCCATTGTTTTTGGACATCCGGCAGACGGCTCTTTTCCTGTGCCAAGGCATCCTGTTCAGCTCTATGAAGCCGTGTTCTATTTTGCCTTATTTATGGTCATGTGGAGGCTTAAAAATAGACTTAAGGTGTGGCCGAGCGGCAAGCTGTGCGGGTTGTTCTTAATCGGGGTTTTTTCATTTAGATTCTTGATTGAATGCTTCAAAGAAGAGCAGAGCATTTGGCTCCATTCTGCACTCACGATGGGTCAGTGGCTTTCTGTGCCGTTTATTTTGCTGGGGCTTATTCTGTTTTTCCGCAAATCCACCTATACCGTACGTCGATGAAAAGTAAAGTTTTGGCGTCGCCCTGCAGCTACGGGATTTGAGACCCGCCTGCATCGCCCAACTTATTCAAGTTGGGTTGCTTGAAGCGTCGGCTCTGTCTGGCTCAAATTCCGAGCGCCTCCTTGCCAATTTTCCCCCTTTTCACCGACGTGCGGTATAAAAAGGAAGCAGCGGAAATGTTTTTAAAGACAACTTTTGTCCGTTTTTATCTTTCTGGAGCAGGGCCCACCGCTCAAGGCTGGATTCTTGCGGATGAGACTCCAAACAGTACCATCCATATTTCCGTGTCACATCTGCCATCTGGTGGACATAAGAGGGTTCGATGAGGGGAGAAGAAAATCGAGAAAGATACTGCTCTCTGAGCTGAGTTGTAATCGCAGGGTCTGCGAATGATCTGTTTTTCGATTTCAGCTCATGCGCAAGATGGAGCAGCGGCGTTGCAGGAAGCTGCAGAAATCGGAGGATGAGCTCTCCTTGGCTTGCCCAAAGGGTGATGCGGTGGTTCCAGTCGGAGGCGCTTCCCGCTTTTGAGATTTCATGGGCTCTTTGTAAAAAAGCAGCCGCTTGGTCAATGGCTGTTGTCCAGTGCTCTTGCGGATGATGAAAAAGATGGGATTTAGCCTCCAATAAGAGTTCATCTAAAAGTGGCGTGGTTTTTTTTGAGGGGCGGGTTTCTTGCAGAGTGCACCAGTATAAAATTTCCAGATCATACAGTGAGATGTTGAGGTTTAACGAAAGCGCAGATGCTTTGATCTTTAAGATTTGATCTTCAGAAAAGGTCTCTTGCATCTGAGTTTTAATCCATGCACGGAGCTTTCGGAGGGCTTCACTGGACTGAGTTTGAAAGAGGGAAGTAGATGGGAGAAGCGCTCGTGCCCATTGCATGCTCAGTTCTTGGATTTCTTGCGACAAATCTTGACCTAATGTTTTGAAGAAGGTGATTTTATGTTGCAGGAGCTGCTTTAGCTCAGTGAAGGCAAGATCGCTCTCTTTTGCTAGCGCATCGACCATCCACTTTACTATGAGACGATTTTTGGCTTCGAACGTATTTTCATAAGCGGGGAGATTTCGTGCAGGCAGGAGATGATATAGCGAGGTCCAGATGAGTTCGGTGAGCTGCTGCAACTCCGGGCGCACTCCTTCATAAGAAGCGAGAGATTCTCCGATTTTTAAAGCAAGTTCTTGAGCTGCCAGGTAGGGATGGGAAAAATGATTGTTTTTTTGCTGCAAAACGGTTTTTAGGTTTTCACGGATCAAAAAATGAAGGTTGAGCTTGCCCTCTGCAGTTAGGGCATCGTTTTGTTTTTCAAAAAGCTCTGAGAGATGGTTGATTTTATCCCATACTTTTTTGACAACGGACGATCCGAGGCGGCTCTCCGGGAATTTTTTCTCAAATTCCGGCGAAATTTTTTCAATCAGCTTTTCTTGTAAATAGTGCGACCACTCTTTGGAACGGTCAATGAGGTGCGTCTGCCTAATTTTTCTCGCCAGAAAAAGGGAGATGTCCGATTGAGGATCTATCAGCTCGGTTCCATACATGAGCCCCGTCTTACTAAAATTTCCCTTTTATCTCAATGCAAAGCAGCCGTGCAGGTGATTTCGACCAACGCGTCGAGGGGGAGCCGGGCGACCTGGACGGTATGGCGGGCAGGTTTGACAGGAGCTGTGAAGAATTGGGCGTAAATTTCATTCATGGAGGAGAAGTGGGAAAGGTCTTTAAGGAACACTTCGGAGCGGACGACATGGCTGAATGTGAGTCCGGCCTCTTTTAGGATCGCTTCGATGTTTAATAAAACCTGGCGAGTTTGTCCTTCAATGGTAGTCTCATCTACTTTTCCGGTTGCAGGATTGATAGGAATTTGTCCGGCTAGAAATAAAAATCCTCCTGCTTGAACTGCTTGAGAATAGGGGCCGATTGCCTTCGGCGCTTGATCTGTTTCGATTTTTTTCACTAAATTTTTTGCGCGGAAACCCACAGCCTTGTGCTGTGGGAGCGAGCGCGCTCCTAACTAAATTGTTAAAATGGGAGTCTTACGACTCCCAAAATCCCCGTAAGGGGCTTGTAACGGAATGGGCTGATTTTCCCATTCGCTCCCCTCGACAATGTTATCCAACGGTTTACGTACATGCATCACGCGCTTAACCCTTCTGCGT
>JBGPMV010000122.1:0-4257 GCA_041487155.1 Rhabdochlamydiaceae bacterium | reverse complement strand
AGGTTTTGTGAGATCCTTTCTCCTTCACAAGCGGACGAATCCCCGCAAAATGGCTCAAGATGTCGGCAGGCGTCGGCTCTCTTGTGAGATATCTAGCGGCATGCTTGAGAAGAAACGCTATTTCCTCCGGATGGGCTTTGGGCTCTAAGATCGGTTTTTTTAATGCCGTATCTGTCGTTCCAACTAAAACGCGCCCGTGCCAAGGCACTAAAAAGATCACCCGCCCGTCATCGGTGTGAGGAACTAAGATGGCAGTTTTTGAATCTAAAAATGAAGCGGGCAGCACCAGGTGGACGCCTTGGCTAGGAGCTAACGCACGTGCGATTTTAGGGCGGTCCAGCCGCCGTATTTCATCTGCAAAAATCCCGGCTGCGTTGATGACCGCCTTTGCAAAAATCTGCACATGCTCTCCCGTCTCTTCATTGCGGGCTCTGACTCCCACGATTTTCCCTTTCTTCTTGATTAAAGACATTACTTTAAAATAGTTTAAGACAGTTGCCCCTGCATCATGGGCTGTCTGTGCAAGTGTTAAAGCCAGACGCGCATCATCAAATTGTCCATCGTAGTACAGAGCGCCTCCGCGAAGACCTTCTTGATGGAGGTTCGGGAGGGCCTTGAGCGTCTGTTTGCGCGTGAGGTGTTTAGACTTTTCAATTCCGAGCTTACCTGCAAGCAGATCGTAGACTTTTAGTCCTATCCCATAAAAAGGGCCTTCCCACCAATGATAAAGCGGAACAAGAAACGGCAGGGGATGGACGAGATGAGGAGCGTTTTCACAGAGGATGCCTCGTTCATGAAGCGCTTCTTTGACCAGGCGGATATTACCTTGCTGAAGATACCGAAGCCCTCCGTGGATCAGTTTCGTGCTCCTGCTGGAGGTCGCCTTTGCAAAATCGTGCTGTTCGAGTAAAAGCGTCTTATAACCTCTCGACGCGCTATCTACCGCACAGCCCAGGCCTGTTGCGCCTCCGCCAATAATTAAAATATCCCACTCGGGGGTGCTGAGGTTTTTTAAGAGATCCTCTCGGTTCACCGGTTTTAAGACTCCCACATCTGTGCGCATTGAATCGCTTTATTCCATTTATGCCTGAGCTCTTGTACGTGCTCGCGAGGCATTTTCGGCACAAACCGATGATCTTCCTTCCAAAGAGAAGAAATCTCGTCAAAATCTTTCCAAAAACCGACGGCAAGCCCTGCTAGATAAGCTGCGCCTTGCGCAGTCAGCTCCGTGATTTTAGGCAGGATCACAGGCGCTGACATCAGGTCTGATTGAAACTGCATGAGAATCGGGTTTCTTACAGCCCCTCCATCGACCCGAATTTCTTCGATTTTACTTCCGGCATCAGCTTCCATCGCTTGCAAGACATCGGTGACTTGAAACGCAATGCTGTCCAGCGCGCTTCTTGCAATATGCGCAGCTGATGTGCCTCTTGTCAGGCCCACGATGGCGCCCCTGGCATACGGATCCCAGTAAGGCGCGCCCAGACCCGTAAAAGCCGGCACAAAGAACACTCCCCCCGAATCCGGAACAGAAGCTGCCAGCGGCTCTACATCGGACGCTTTTTGGATCAGCTTAAGATTATCACGCAGCCACTGCACAACTGCGCCGCCGACAAAGACGCTGCCTTCCAGCGCGTAGGCAACTTCTTTTCCGACTTGATAGGCGATCGTTGTCAGCAGATTATTTTTAGATAGCGGAGCTGCTGTGCCTGTGTTCATCAACATAAAGCAGCCTGTACCATAGGTGGACTTGACCATGCCCGGTTTAAAGCACGCCTGGCCGACAAGCGCCGCTTGCTTATCTCCGGCGATCCCTGCAACAGGAATATTTGCTGAAAGAACAGGATGGGTCGATGTTCCAAAAAGATGGCTGGAAGGATGGACATCAGGGAGGATTTCTCTCGGAATGTTAAACAGTTCAAGCAGCTCTTCGTCCCACCTGAGCTCGTGGATATTAAAAAGAAGCGTCCGAGAAGCATTTGTGACATCAGTTGCATGGCATTTTCCCTCGGTGAGCTGCCACAAAAGCCACGTATCGACTGTCCCAAACGCCAGCTCTCCTTTTTGTGCCCGTTCTAGCGCGCCCGGAATCGATTTCAAGATCCACTGCAGCTTCGTTGCCGAAAAATACGGATCTAAAAGCAGCCCCGTTTTATTGCGGATCAGCGGCTCTTTGCCTTGTTTTTTTAGCGCTTGGCATAGATCGGTCGTCCGCCTGTCTTGCCAGACAATCGCGTTCATAAGGGGTCTACCGGTTTTTCTCTCCCACACAATCGTCGTTTCTCGTTGGTTCGTGATGCCGATGGCGCCGATTTCTGAAGGTCTGATGTTCCCTTTGACGATAACCTCTGTGATGCAAGCTGCTTGCGACGACCAAATTTCTTCGGCGTCATGTTCGACAAGGCCCGGCTTTGGGAACATCTGCTTAAATTCTTTCTGGCTCGAAGAGTGCAACAGACCGTTTTCTCCGATTAAAACAGCTCGAGAACTCGTCGTTCCCTGATCGAGCGCTAAAATATACTTCATATTTTTACGGTGGAGATTTATACTGATTTTTTCAAGAGGAAAGTATGGAATATTTTTGGGCAGAATTAATCGGAACGATGGTACTCGTGCTTTTAGGAAATGGCGTTGTCGCCAATCACCTTCTTATGAAAACTAAAGGGCATAACGGCGGGTGGATTATTATTTCCGCAGGATGGGGCTTTGCAGTTGCCATGGCAGTCTACATCACCGGTTGGGTCAGCGGCGGGCATTACAACCCAGCCGTCACTCTAGGGCTCTGCATTGCCAAGAAAACACCTTGGAACTTGATGCCGATTTACTTTCTAGGACAGTTTATGGGAGCCTTCATTGGAGCCGCGCTTGTTTGGCTGACCTATTTTCCGCATTGGCAAAAAACTCCCGATCCTCAAATGAAGCTTCTTTGTTTTGCCACACATCCTGCCATCAGAAATTATAAGTGGAACTTTGTCTGCGAAATGATTGGAACCATGGTGCTACTCCTCGGCATACTAGGAATTTTTAATGAGCACAATGGAATCGCCGGTGGAATGGGTCCCTATGCTGTTGGAATTCTTATTTTCGCAATTGGACTTTCTCTTGGCGGACCGACAGGCTATGCGATTAACCCCGCAAGAGATTTGGGTCCCCGCGTCGCCTATGCTGTCCTTCCCATCCGCGGTAAAGGATCGCCCGACTGGTCCTACGCCTGGATCCCTGTTCTTGCCCCGCTTTTAGGGGGAATTTTAGGCACGCTTCTCTATCTCTTTTACGTCGAGCCTCTATCTGCCATGCTGACCCTATAGACAGCCGGTAGGAACCAACCAAAGTAGCAGTAGAGACAACTTAGCAAATGACACACCAATCATTTTGCGCCAAAGATCTAGGTGGACGTTGGTAATTCAATTCACTGAGAGTTCGTTCTATTCTTTTCATGCTTTCTATGGAACCACCATAGAACTCCGCGTATTGATCTATGGTATCGCCCTTCATTTTTGGTAGTAACTTGAGCAGGCATTCGTCCTGAGAAAAAGCCTGATATACCTCTTTTTTAAGACGACATATTAGTGTATTAAAAAGGATAGAATACTCAGGAACATTACCATCCGGATAAAGCTCCTTCAATGTATTTTCTAACTTGCTTTTTCTTAGCTGTTTACCACATACCTCTGTAGCAAGAAACTTCATACGCGAATAAGGGCTTGAATAACCTGATTGTATAGCCATAACAACTCCTGCGTTAGCAGAACATAGTTCTATTCTAAAAGTTTATTTTAGTCAAAATCGCTGACTAATTATGTTCATTTGCAAAGATCTAATAGCAATCATTTAATACTAATGTTATAGTGCCTGAACCTTAATATTATGGGGGTAAAAATGACAGTCAAGTTTTTTTCCAAAAAAATATTGCCATCTCCTTTATTTCAGGCTTTTCTGCCACAGCTTACTAAGAGATTTTCTACTATTGACGAACATGCTTGTGCTTGTGTTGTTTCTCAAAAGAAAATTGAAAAATGTTTGAGAGACAGAAAAATAGAAGCTTTTAGATTAGAAATGAGAGAATGTCATGTTTCGCGAAATTTTCACAAAAAGTGGGATCAGTATCAAGTAGATGTAAACAAAGAATCTGGAGTATCTCATTGTAAAGCTTTTAGAGTATTAAGTCTTAGTCTTCCTCCCGTTCTTTCTGAACAAAATAATGTTAAAGAGCTGGATCCAGAATCGAGATTATTTGAATCTCACTTGAGTGTGTTT
>JBGPMV010000121.1:0-4292 GCA_041487155.1 Rhabdochlamydiaceae bacterium | reverse complement strand
TGTAGAGGCTCCTAAAGGTAAAAGTGTGAAAAGTGCGACTTTCGTTAGATCAAGACCTGCACGACTCGCATACTTACTAGCAAGAACATAGCCTGCAACTGCTAACGCACCCATGAATACCGAATGTCTAGCCACTTGTTGCTCATATTCTCGTCCATCTTTTTTCCACACCTTTACTGCACCAGCGATAGGCGTCGGCAAATAAGGCACTACATTCTCTAATTTCATACAATCCTCCTGAGGGATATGTTAAAATATTAGGCGATTATCCCTATCCTGTGGGTAAAAAATCAAAGTCTTTTTTAATTCGCCTATAAACTAATTATTTTACTTTTGCGCTCCGTTTGACGTAAACGGCTTGCATCGATTACACTTTCGACTCCGCATACGGCGATCGTAGCTCAGTTGGTTAGAGCACTGGATTGTGGTTCCAGACGTCGCGGGTTCGAATCCCGTCGATCGCCCCATTTTCTTAAAGGAAAACTCCATGAGCTGGCTGCATGCTTTGATTTTGGGTCTTGTTCAAGGATGTACGGAGTTTTTTCCCATCAGTTCTTCAGCCCATCTGAAAATGCTCAAAGCGTGGCTTGAGATTCCCAGCGGAGAAGAGTCCGTGTTTTTTGATCTCTCCTGCCATGTTGGAACTCTTCTGGCTCTTGTCCTCTATTTTCGTAAAGACCTCCGGGATCTTTTTTTCGTGCATCCTAAAAAGCTCATACTCTATGCGGCCGCACTGTTTCCGCTGATTCCGGCGTATTTTTTACTTAAACCGATTAGACTTTGGGCCTCGCAGCCTCACCTTCTGGGCGCATGCCTCTTGATCACGGCTCTCCTGCTTTTCTTCGCACAAAAAATGAAGAAAGGGTCCGTACAAAACCCGACGTGGAAAGATGCGCTCTGGATCGGAGCGATGCAAAGCGTAGCGCTTGTGCCCGGCATTTCGCGCAGCGCCAGCACGATTGCCGGTGGTGTACAAAGAGGCCTGAGTGTCAGCGAGGCGGTCAGGTTTTCATTTTTGCTCTCCATTCCAGCTGTTGCAGGAGGCGCTTTTCTAGAACTGATCAAGCTGAAAAACCCCGCTCATTTAGACATCTCCAGCTGCTCCATCGGTCTCTTGGTTTCAGCGCTTGTAGGCCTTGGCGTTGTACGGGTTGCAATTCCACTTCTACAAAAAGGAATTTTTAGACCGTTTGCTTGGTATTGCTTGATTGTCGCAATTTTGTTAACAGTAATAGTATAAGATGGCAAAAAAAGAAAAACCGATTTCCACCTCCCATCCCGAAGCACAAGGGGTTACCCTCCTTCTAGGGGTTTTTGTCACGCTGCTCTCCCTTTTTAGCTACGATCTAACCGACCAAACACAAAATTGGCTAGGAGTTCTGGGCCATGGGTATGCGTGGCTCCTTCTTTATCTTTTCGGCCTCATGATTTACCCCGTGCTGGGGTTCATAGGATGGGCCGGCTGGAACTACCTATTGAAAGGAAAAGTCCCCTCACTAGGATCTAAATGTTTGTACATGACTCTTTTTACCGTTTCACTGGGCATCCTCCTCAACCTCTCTGCAGAGCTTGGGATGGGCGTTCCCGGCGCGCTCAAACACAAAATCTTATCAGAGACCCTCTCGTTTCAGCTACCCTATCCGCACTATTCACTGCGCCACTATTTAGGAGGCGTTCCCCTCTATTATCTCTACCATGACCTCCCCCGCTACAATATGGAGAGGCTCCTAGGGAATTTAGGGGTTGGGATCACTTTCACCATGACGGCGTTTATTTCGTTTCTTTTTTTAACCAATGTGAAAATCGTCGAACTTTTCCAAAAAATCTCGCGGGAAAAAGAAGAGCTCATCCCCGTCTTCAATGCAGAGCAGATTGAAAAAGCGTTATCGAAACCAGCACCGCTTCCCGTTAAACAAGAATCCCCCGAGATCCGCATTCGGACGCTGCTTGAAAGAGAAGAAAAAAGGCAAGCACGGCCTACACGCTCTTCTTCCGGTGGATATGAGCTTCCGCCGCCATCACTGCTCACCAACGCTAAAAAAGTCGATCAGCCGTCGCTTAAAAAAGAGCTGAAAAGACAGGCCGAGATTTTAGAAGAGACGCTGCTCAGCTTCGGCATTGAAGCCAAAGTCGGCGATATCAACTGCGGGCCGACCATCACCTCGTTTGAAATCCATCCTGCCGTCGGCGTGAAAGTCCAAAAAATCACCGCCCTTGAAAATGATATCGCCCTAAAGCTTCAAGCCAAATCGATCCGCATCATTGCCCCGATCCCCGGAAAAGCCGCCGTCGGCGTGGAGATCCCCTCTCCTTATCCGCAAGAAGTCAGCTTTAAAGAGATGCTCATCTCCTACCTCCAGGGCGCGCGTAAATTCTTAGTCCCCGTGATCCTAGGCAAAACCGTTGCCGGCGAAAATATGGTCAGCGACCTTTCCAAGATGCCCCACTGCCTGATTGCAGGGGCAACCGGCTCCGGTAAATCGGTGTGCATCAACACGATCATCATGTCGATTTTGATGAACGCCACCCCCGATGAAATCAAACTCATCATGATCGACCCTAAAAAAGTCGAACTGACCCCGTACACCCAGCTTCCCCACCTGATTGCCCCTGTGATCACCGAGCCCCACGGCGCCTATGCAGCACTTAACTGGATGGTCAAGGAGATGCAAAACAGATACGACATCCTCAAACATTTAGGCCTGCGCAACATCACCGCTTTCAACTCCCGCACGATCAACCAAGAGCTTGAAGCCTCGCTCAGTGTCTCCGTCCCTGAAAAAATGCCCGCTATTGTTGGCATCATCGACGAATTTGCCGACCTCATGATGGCATCCAGCTCCGATTTAGAAACCCCGATCGCCCGTATTGCTCAGATGGCCCGCGCCGTCGGCATCCACCTCATCTTAGCCACCCAACGCCCATCGCGCGAGGTGATCACAGGCCTTATTAAAGCCAACTTCCCCACACGGATCGCATTCAAGGTCGCCAGCCGCGTCAACTCTCAAATCATCTTAGATGAAAACGGCGCAGAAAGCCTCCTCGGCAACGGCGATATGCTCTTCCTCCCGCCGGGCACCTCTCATCTGATGCGCGCACAAGGCGCTTATGTCAGCGATGAAGATATCAACCGCGTCGTACGGTTCATCTGCGATCAAGCCTCCCCTAACTACCTTATCTCCTCTTTTGACTCCATGGCTCAGCAGCTGACAGACTCTGAAGAAGAAGACGGCCCCCGTGACTCTCTCTATGAGCAGGCCCGAGTAATTGTGATTGAAACACAGAGCGCTTCGACAACATACTTGCAACGAAAACTCAAAATAGGTTATGCGAGAGCTGCCAGCCTGATGGATGAGCTAGAGATGCACGGGGTGATCAGCGCTCAAGAAGGAAGCAAACCACGCAGGGTACTCATTGAAGATAGAGACGAATCCAATCGAGATTGAAAAAGCACTGAATAGACGCCTTAAACACATGGGCTATTTGCTATTTGTTTTTTCTGCGATTGCGCTCGCGTGGGATTTTTTTCCCTCCACAGAAAATGAACTCGACGAGCTTCTTTTAGAAATCGAAGAAGCCCCGCCCCCCATGAATCTCTATCTAGTTTCCTCCTCTTTTGCAGCCGTTGGAGCCGCCTGTTTTTTCATTTACTGGAAAAAGAAAAGATCTTTCAGTGATAATGTCTAAATCATGGAAGGTTTTTGTCCGCTAGCTTCAGGATCCAAGGGAAATTCTATTTTCGTTGGAACAAAGAGCACCCGCATTCTAATCGATGCAGGGCTCTCTGCTAAAGCCACTCAAGAAAAACTCGCCCTCATCGGCATTGACATCCGTGACATCGATGCGATTTTAATCACCCATGAACATGTTGATCATATCCGAGGCCTCGGAACGATTGCGATCAAATACAACATACCCGTCTTTGCAAACAGCGACACCGCCCGAGCTATTTTAGAAACTTTAGACGAATCTCCCAAATTCAAAATCTTTTCCACCGGAGAAACCTTTGAGTTCGGCGATCTTGAGATCCACCCCTTCAGCATTCAGCATGACACCCTCGATCCCGTTGCTTTTATCATCCGCACCTCGAATTACAAACTCGGATTCTGCACCGACCTCGGCTTCGTGACAACCCTTGTCAAAAACCACCTCAAAGAGTGCGACTATCTCTATATCGAGGCCAACCACGAACCCTCCATGGTTCACTCCTCTCCCCGGCCGATGGTTTACAAACAGCGCGTTTTAAGCCGGCAGGGGCACCTCTCCAATGAGCAATGCGCCGAGCTTCTCTT
>JBGPMV010000120.1:0-4428 GCA_041487155.1 Rhabdochlamydiaceae bacterium | reverse complement strand
TCTTCTTTTCCATTTATTGGGTAAAACATGAGAAGGTTCATCCTCATTGAGAAGCGTTGACGAAGGCCTATTGAATGATGAAAAAGCTACTGCACTCAATCTAGCAATGCGAAAGCAAGAACGTGAAAGCCCCACTCCAGTAGAAAATTGGGTTGGTAGCAAACTGCCTAATCGTTGACATCCTCTTATGGCCATACATCCTCCTTGGCGGTTAACGCCTGCAGTTTATCATAGATTAAAATTAAGGACATTAAATAATAGCGAAAAAAAATGGGAGAATAAAATATCCAAACGAAGATTTGACTTCTTTGTTAAATGCCAGGGCTTTTTCATTAAAAAGATTTAACAGTGTCTCTTTCAGAAGCTCTCAAGAGTCGATCTTCTCCGTTGTAAGCTCTTCGCTCTTGCTAACTTGACGAATGAACTTTCCTAGGATTTTAAGCATATATACCGCGCGCAGTCACAAATTGAGTATTTGGACTGGCTCTGACTTTGCCCAATCGATCCCCCTCATCGGTCTTCCCTACTCGAGAATGGTCCTCTTCGTTCAGAGCGTAGACTTCTATTGGGCTTTGTCTTGCAACGTCTAAATACTCAATTTGTGACTGCGCGCGGTATACTTTTAATGAGCGAGGAGAACAGGATGAGCAGGATAATGGCATTTTTTGGAATAGCCGCTGGAAGTTTGCCACTTTTGCCACTTGCCAATTTTTAAGTGTCTTGTTAAAAATTGGCATATGAAAAAGTTAACCGCAAATCCATTCAAGTTTGGCGATCCTGTACAAGGGGACTACTATCTTCATCGGCCTAACCTAGCTTCTCTAGTCAGACAATTTTTGGATAATCGCATCCATGTCGTTTTAATGGGTCCCAGGCGGTTTGGTAAAACCTCTTTTGTGATTAATTTATTAAGTGGGCTCGAAGAAGACGGCTATACCTGTATTTTGGTAGATATTTTTAACATCACCTCGCATAGGGATTTTCTACAACAGATGTTAAGAGCTGTTCGGGCTAAGAGGGATTTTAAAGATAAGCTGAAGTCATTTTGGAAAAGAATGGGGCAGTTAGAGGAAGAAGATGTTAAAGCAGCCATCCAAGATTTGCTGGAAGATCTATCCAGTCTAGGAAAAAAAGTGATCGTTACATTAGACGAGTTTCAGAAAATCTCTGAAATTGACGATAAAGGTTGGCTTGAAGCGACACTTAGAACGCACTTTCAGAGATTGAAAAACGTTTCCTTTTTGTTTACAGGCTCAAGAAAAAGCCTAATCTCTGAAATGCTCAATAATCCGTCTCGTCCGCTTTATCGCTCCTGTCAGACTATAGAATTCCCGGCCTTCGGCCCTGAGTTTAATGATTGGGTGATCGCAAGATTTGCCACCGTTGGAATTGAATGTGACAAAAAAGCTATTGCCTACCTGCGAGAGCTTGTACAAGACACTCCCAATTACGTACAGATGGTCTGTTTTCATTTAGTCGCTCAAGCACGCTCACGCATCACTTCTAAAGTTGTAGAGGAAGTACTTAATACTGTTGCCCGGCAGAATGCGTATGCTTATCAGACATTATTAAATTCTCTGACTTTGGCTCAGCAGCGCGTCCTGCGCCTTGCTGCAAATGAAAGACGGTCTCTATTCCAAAAAGAAATGTTTGTCAGGTATGAAATTTCCAGCGCTTCAGCTCTTCACTCTTCTATTAATGCTCTTAAAGCCAAAGGGATTTTAGATGAAGAAGGTACAAGTGAAGGAGATGTGCTTTTTGATGACCCTTTATTTGCCTATTGGCTACGTCTTTGCTTCAGAATTTAAGATCGCTTTTAGTTTCTTCTCTCTTCCGAACAGAAAAACCGCGGGCAGCGGTGATTTAAACGCGAGTTTTTTATGGGTGAACGGATGGACAAACTCCAGCTGGAAGGCATGGAGGCAGAGGCGGTGATAAGGATTGATCAACGAGCCGTATTTTTCATCACCCAAAATCGAATGTCCTGCATCTTTGCAGTGAACCCGGATTTGATTTTTTCTTCCTGTCTCTAGAGCAAACCGCACACAAGAAAAAGTCGGTTTTTCATCCAACACTTCATAGTGGGTGATCGCAAGCTGACCCGTAGGCGCGCTGTAGACGCGATACAGAGCATCTTCTTGCAGATAACTTTTCCAGGTGCCGCTTTTAGGATTTAGCAGTCCTTGCACCAGCGCAATATAGTGCCTTAAAACCGCATGCACCTCGAACTGTTTTTTAAGACGGTTTTGCGCCTCTTTTGTATACGCAAACATCATCAGCCCCGAGGTGTCTCGATCGAGCCTGTGGACTGCGAAAACCGCTTTCCCCAAACGCCGCTTTAAAATCGTGTGGACCGTTCGCTCTTCCTCTTTTAAAGTTGCAACAGACAGAAGAGTGTCCGGCTTATCAAGAACGACAAGATACCTGTCTTCGTAAATGATTTTAATTCCCTCGTCCGTAAAAGAAGCCTTCGGTCCGATCGACACCTGCTGTCCTGCTTTGAGCTCGAGGTTGATCTTTTTGGCCACAGTGCCATCGACCCAAACGCGTCCCTTCTCAATCCATGATTTTAAACTATTTTTTGAGCTATCGGGACTCAGGGTCTGGAGCACATCTAAAAGAGAACTATTTTCTTGAACTTTTGCTTTCATTTACGAGAGAGTATACCATAATCCTTGAACGTATATCAACCGTCAGTTATATACTTGTGAATAAAGGAGTTTTTTTAATGAAGTCTACACGTGAGAAAGTGAGCTACTGTTTAGGCCTTGAAACCGGCCGAAACCTACAACGGCAATTCAATGACATGGATGCCGAACTTTTGAGAAAAGGGTTTGAAGATGCGATTGCAAATAACAACCCCAAGCTGAACCAAGATGAAATCCAATCGATTATGCAAGCCCTACGCCAGCAAGTCGAGACTCAGCAACGTCAATTTTACGCAAAACTGTCCGAACAAAACCGGCAAGAAGGCGAAAATTTCCTGGAGAATAACAAAGCCCAAGAAGGGGTTGTCACGCTGAAAAGCGGACTCCAGTATAAAGTTTTGTCTCCAGGCTCAGGCCCTAAACCGTCCCCTGCAGACGTCGTCTCTGTTCATTACCGCGGAAGCTTCATCAATGGAACCATTTTTGATAGCAGCTATGAACGGGGCAAGCCTCAAGTATTTCCTTTAAACCGAGTCATTCCCGGCTGGTCCGAAGCTCTTCAGCACATGCACGTCGGAGACAAATGGCAAATCGTTGTTCCTCACTACCTCGCCTATGGTGAAGCAGGTTTTGGAAACGAGATCGGTCCCAACACCACGCTCGTTTTCGAGATGGAACTTCTTGGAATCAATTAAGATCAAACGGTCATCTCTCTCCGGAGAGATGACCATTCCTCCTTCCAAATCACAAACCATGCGGGCTTTAGTTTTTGCACTTTTAGCAAACGGCCCGTGCGTAGTTTATAATCCGCTTTTTTCCCCTGATACAGAGGCGATGATCCACGCTTTACGGCTTTTGGGCGCACGTGTCGACTGTTTTCCTGACCGGATCGAAGTGCACGGCTCCTTAAAACCCGCAGAAGATGTCATTGACTGCGGAAATTCTGGACTCGTGCTTCGCTTTATCGGAGCCATCGCCTCTCTACTTCCCAGTCACACTATTTTAACCGGCGACCCCTCCATCCGGCATCGAAGACCTGTCCAACCACTTTTAGACGGGATTAATCAACTCGGCGGCTGGGCTGTTTCCAGCAGGGGAGATAGCCACGCCCCGATCATCATCCGCGGACCTTTAAAAGGCGGTAGAGCTCTCATTAGCGGGGAGGATTCTCAACCAGTCTCCGGTCTTCTCATCGCTTCGTGTTTTGCTCCCGAGAGAACAGAACTTTTTGTCCAAGATCCCGGCGAAAAGCCTTGGGTTTCTCTCACGCTCAGCTGGCTTGATCGTTTTAACATCCCCTATAAAAATCACAACTTTTCTCATTATGAAATCGAGGGGAGCGCCTCTATCCCCGGGTTTACGTACAAAGTTCCGGGCGACTGGAGCTCGGCCCTTTACCCCATTGCAGCCGCACTTGTCACCAACTCAGAAATCACCCTTCATGGAGTTGATTTCAACGACGCCCAAGGCGATAAAGAAGTCGTGACGCTCCTCCAACAGATGGGAGCGAAGATCTCTTTCCACGAAAACTCTCTCACAGTGCATGCCGGCGCCTCTTTAAAAGGCGCTCACATCGATGTCGGACAGTTTATTGATGCCATCACGCTTCTTCCGGTCCTAGCTTGCCAAGCCTCCGGCCCCACACAGATTTACGGCGGGATGATCGCCCGCGCAAAAGAATCAGACCGTATTCGGGCAATCGTCTCTGAGCTCAAGAAGATGGGAGCCCGGATTGAAGAGACACCCGATGGAATGATCGTACAGCCTTCCGAACTCAATG
>JBGPMV010000119.1:0-4461 GCA_041487155.1 Rhabdochlamydiaceae bacterium | reverse complement strand
CCTCGATATCTTGAATAAGAATCGGTATTTTATTTCCCAAGCAGCAGGCGAAAAAGCAAGCGTCTATTTAACCCCGGCAGATCTTGAGCTGCTTGAGTCTCATGTCGGAACAACGATTTCTTCTCAGAGTAAAGTTCTCGAAAAACACCTTTTTATTTTATCAACGATAGTGACGCTGGCTCCTTTCTTGGGGCTTTTAGGAACCGTTTGGGGAATTCTTGTGACATTTTCCGGACTGCATGACGGAGGCGGGATCGGATCGAACACCTCCATTCTTGGGGGGCTTTCAACAGCTCTTGCAACAACGGTTCTCGGCCTCATTATCGCCATTCCTGCACTCATCGCTTACAATTATCTTAAAAACCACTTAAGAAATTACTCCTCGGATATGGAAGACTTTTTGACATCGCTTATCTCTCAAATTGAACTTCAATACCGGAAAGTCGAATGAGACGAACTTCTCGCAGCGCTCCTGTTTTTCCTGAAGCTGAAATGAACCTCACTCCGCTCATCGATGTTGTATTCGTTGTTCTCATTATCTTTATTATTATTGCTCCGATGTTAGAGCTTGATCGCGTAGAACTTGCTAATGCCGCTCCTGCAAAACAGGGCAGCACGGCTCCTGAGTCCAGCTCCATTGCCATCCACGTGAAAGAAGACAATACGATTTGGTATGGAGGGAGGAAGATTAGCGCCGAGCAGCTGACTCAAGTCCTTCTTCAAATCCGTAAAACAGGAAATCCGCGCATCCCTCAGCTCTTCCAAGATAAGAGGGCTGCTTTTGGAACGTATCAAACGGTGAAAAATGCCGTTGAAGTCGCCGGATATGAACAAATGGATGTTATCCTAAAACCAAACTAGTACAATGTATAAACGTGTCACATCAATTGTTATTTCGTTTCATCTTTTGTTCATGACATTATTATTATTTAACCCTCACCGAATTCCTGTTAAAAGAATAACACATCTGAAAGTGCGAACAGTCAGACCTATAGCAACTGTTAAAAAAGCGGCTCAAGTTGCGCCAAAACCCGCACCTACTCAATCTGTTTCGGCGCCTCCTAAAAAAACCGCAACAGCGGCAAAACCGGCACCCAAACCTCAACCAGTCCCTAAAAAACCTGCAACCTCCAATAAGCCTGTAGTTATTGAAAAAAACAAACCTATCAAAAAAGCGCCTCCCCCGAAAAAAATGTGGAACGAAATCGATCAAGCGCTCGCAAAAATAGAGAAGAAAAGCTATCCTGTTCCAAAACAAACGCTGGAAGTTCCTAAACCGCTCGCTTTTTTGGATGAAGCACCCTCTAGCGAAGAAGAGGATAGCAAACTCTCCTACCTCATGGGATACTTGCATGATACGCTGCACCTTCCCGAGGTGGGTGAAATAAAAGTCGAGATCACCGTGCGAAAAAATGGAACAGTGGCTAAAGTAGTTGTGCTGCATGCCGCAAGTCGGAAGAATAAGCTTTATTTAGAAGAGCATCTTCCTCTTTTGCAGATGCCGCTTGAGTTTGAGCAAGAAAAAACATGGACGATCACCTTTTGCAATGAAATCTAAATTACTCGCTCTATTAATTATTTTTTCTCCTCTATTAGCACAGCAGGTGCCGCCGGAGGAAATCCGTATTTACTTAAGTACGACAAGCTCATTGCAATCTCTTTACCTCGGAAAACTCCAATGCGCCGACCACTCTATAGATGGAGATTATCTAGCAAAAGTTTTTTCCGTACTCTCTTTCGATTTAAATTATAATGGACGGACAAGAGTTCTATCTACCGAGTCCGACCGTGAAGAAGCTTTAAAATCTGATGTTTTTCAGGGCGCTTCTTGGAAAAGATGGGGCGTAGTTCATGTCATCAAAACAGAGATCCAAAATAAAGCGCTGACACTCTCTTGTTATTCAACTCAAGTAGGAAGCACGAAAAAATTTCCTCCTCTTCCACTTACAGGATCTCTTGCAAAAGATCGAAAAAACATCCACCGCCTGGCCGATGCTCTATATAAAACTCTTTATGGAAAAGAAGGAGTGGCAAGCACCAAGCTCCTGTACTCTACTAAACAGCGTAAAGGGGACCGGTTCGTCTCGGAAATATGGTGCTGCGATTGGGATGGCGGCAATGCCCAGCAGATCACCCAAGAAAATAATCTCTGTATCACTCCTGTCTTTCTTCCCCATAGCAGGTTCTATTCTAACGATCGCTATCTCTATGTCTCCTATAAGCAAGGGAAGTCCAAGATTTTTCTCGGCTCGCTGTCCAGCGGCTCTGGAAAAAAGCTGATCGACCTAGGCGGCAATCAATTACTGCCGGCCCTATCGCCTAAAAGAGATAAAATCGCTTTTATTTGCGATGTCTCTGAAAGGGCTGATCTTTTCTTACAAGAATTTGATCCGGAAACCGGCGAAATCGGAAAGCCTATGCAGCTTTTTTCTTATCCAAGATCGACGCAAGCCTCTCCAACTTTCAGTCCCGACGGCTCTAAAATTGCTTTTGTCTCCGATAAAGATGGATCGCCGCGCATTTATCTTTTACCCGCCGTTCACACTAAAATACGAGGCAATCCCGTTTTATTAACCAAGAGAAACTTAGAAAATTCATGTCCTTCTTGGTCTCCTGATGGAAAGAAAATAGCGTTCAGTGCTAAAACGAAAGGAACCCGGCAAATATGGATTTATGATTTCGACGCCGGAGGAGAATGGCAGCTGACAGACGGAACGGGCAATAAAGAAAATCCGTCCTGGGCGCCCGATAGCGAGCACTTGGTTTTTAACTCGACAGATGGTCACATCTCGGAACTATACTTGGTCAACTTGAACCAACCTGATGTCATCAAAATCTCGAGCGGACCCGGAGTTAAACATTATCCCTCATGGGGGAGTAAATAAGAAAAGGATCTACTATGAATAAAACGATGCATGTGTGCTTACTTGCTCTTTGTACACTACTATCAACAAGCTGCCAAAAAAAATCGGGCAACATCTGGGATGATAATCAGACCGGTGCAAAATATAAGCAGGACAATAGTACAGCAGCTCTTTGGGACAGCTCCAAAGACGGCGGCCCTGCCGACGAATCTTTCATTCCTTTGAATGATGATGATCTCCGAAATCAATTTGCAGATTCTGCGATCCATGCACCGAGCCGCGAGCTGGGTGAAAAAGGAATGCCGAGCGCCGATCAGTTTGAAGCACCCCGCGGTGAGCTTGTATCTGTATTTGCACCTGTGTTCTTTGATACAGATGAACACACTGTGAAAAATAAAGAGTACTTAAGCGCTTTAAAACGGGCGGCTGCTTATCTTAAAGCCCATCCCAAAACCTATGTCATCATCGAAGGACATTGCGATGAAAGAGGACCCGAAGCGTATAACTTAGCTCTTGGCACAAGACGATCTGGCTTCATCAGATCGCTCCTGATTAAAGATGGCGTGAAACCCGATCAAATCCACACCGTCTCTTTAGGTAAAGAGCATCCTTTTTCCTTAGGACATACGCCTGATGCTTGGTCTCAAAATAGACGCGCTCACTTCCGCGTTCATACGCAAGGGGAATAATGTATTTTGTGTATAGCACACTAGTGTGCACTCTCCTCCTAGTTGGGTGCACATCTAGCTTTACAGCCTTAAGAGGCAACAATGATTCTGCCATCAACGACCTTCGCATGGAAGTCGCCGATCTCAGACATGCGCTCCATGGAACAGAAGTTGAAGTCAAGCTGCTCGAAGAAAGAATGGAAGGAGCAGAAGGATCTATTGACAATGCAAAAGAGTCCACCGATCTTAACAGGAAAATTTCCATACTAGAAAAAAATCTCGATAAGCTTGCAAGCGAGCTGCGCGCGCTCTCCCATTTCTCCACACAAACGACAGCTGCCTTAAGCAGCTATCGCCAGCAGATTGGGGCCATCGATAGCAAACTCGATGAGATTTCAAAACTTCGTTCAACCTTGACCGAGCTCTCAAGATCAGCATCATTTGTCGAAACCGCTTCCTATCAAGTAAGATCAGGCGATTCGCTTGAAAAAATTGCCAGAAAATATCAGATCACCGTCGACGCACTAAAGCGTGAAAATAACCTCTCCTCTGATAAAATTGTGGTAGGTCAGCAGCTTGCAATCCCCACAAAATAAACCTATCGGCGTTTTTGATTCCGGATTTGGAGGGCTGACGGTTCTTAAAGAGCTCCAAAAATCGCTCCCCCATGAACAGTTCATTTATCTAGGGGATACAGCCCGCTTACCTTACGGAACAAAAAGCCCTGAAGCCATTATCCGGTATTCACAAGAGTGCTGCTCGCTGCTCGCAAACCAAGGCGTGAAACTCATCGTGATCGCTTGCAATACAGCTACCGCTATCGCCCTTGACGCCCTCGCAGGACACTTTTCCATCCCGATCATCGGCGTGATTGATCCCGTCATCGAAAATATCATTCAAACTTCTCCCCACGGACGGATTGGGATTTT
>JBGPMV010000118.1:0-4514 GCA_041487155.1 Rhabdochlamydiaceae bacterium | reverse complement strand
CTGAGGCCGTTGAGCTTTACCCCGAGCTTGTTGAAAAATACTTAGGGAGCGTAGTTCCTATCGGCGACAACTTTTATGCGGCGCTTAATTCGGCGGTTTTTTCCGACGGCTCGTTTGTCTATATTCCCAAGGGTGTCCGCTCTCCGATGGAGCTGTCGACGTACTTCCGCATCAACGACAAAGAAACGGGGCAATTTGAGAGGACGCTGATTATTGCGGAGGAAGGGTCGTATGTCAGTTACTTAGAGGGGTGTACGGCGCCGGCGTTTGATAAAAACCAGCTCCATGCCGCGGTTGTAGAACTTATTGCACATGATCATGCAGAAATCAAATACTCCACGGTCCAGAACTGGTATGCCGGCGATCCTAAGACGGGGATCGGAGGGGTTTATAATTTCGTGACAAAGCGGGGAAGATGCGCAGGATTCCGTTCCAAAATATCATGGACGCAAGTCGAAGCGGGAGCTGCCATCACCTGGAAATATCCGAGCTGCATCTTGCAAGGCGATGAGTCTGTAGGGGAGTTTTATTCCGTGGCTCTTACGAATGGAAAAATGCAAGCCGACACCGGCACTAAAATGATCCATTTGGGGAAGAAAACCCGTTCTACGATTATATCAAAGGGGATTGCTGCCGATCAGTCGCATAATACCTATCGCGGGCTTGTCAAAATTGCGCCGCGGGCGCACGGAGCGCGCAACTACACCCAGTGCGATTCGATGCTGGTGGGCAATCAGTGCTCTGCCAACACTTTTCCTTATATCGAAGTCGCCAACCCTTCGGCTCAGCTGGAGCATGAAGCGTCGACGTCCAAGATGAATGAAGAACAGCTTTTTTATTTGCAATCGAGAGGGATCGCCCGTGAAGATGCGATCAATCTCGTGGTCAGCGGCTTTTGTAAAGATGTGATCCGAGAGCTTCCACTAGAATTTGCCGTGGAAGCCCAAAAGCTTTTGGCCTTAAAACTTGAAAACTCCGTAGGGTAAACCATGTTAGTGATTCGTGATTTAGATGTGAGCATTGATAATAAACCGATCTTAAAAAAGTTTTCCCTTGAGATCAAGGCGGGAGAGATCCATGCGATCATGGGGCCTAATGGCGCCGGCAAATCGACCCTTGCAAAGATCTTAGCCGGCCATCCTAGCTATGAGGTGACAGGCGGAGAGGTTTTGTTCGAAGGTCAAAACCTGATCGATATGGATCCTGAAGAGAGAGCCAAGCTCGGTCTTTTCTTAAGCTTCCAATACCCCCTTGAAATTCCGGGCCTGACGAACTTTCAATTTCTCCACTCTGCCTATGAAGCGTGCCGCGGAAAAATCTCCGAGAAAGAGTTTGAAGAGCTTCTCGCAAAAAAAATGGAGCAGATGAATGTGAAGCCCGAGTTCAAGACCCGCAACCTCAATGAAGGATTTTCCGGCGGCGAGAAGAAAAAGAATGAGCTTCTTCAGATGGCCGTCTTAGAGCCCAAGCTCACGATTTTAGATGAGATTGATTCAGGGCTTGATATCGATGCCATGAAAGATGTGGCAGAGGGAGTCAAGGCGCTACTATCTAAAGACCGCGCTGTTCTCATTGTTACGCACTACCAGCGTCTTTTGGATTACATTAAGCCGGACTTTGTTCATGTGGTTATAGACGGTCAAATTGTTAAAACAGGCGATGCGACGCTTGCTTTAGAGCTCGAAGCGCAAGGGTACAATGTCTACAGCTGATACGACCCGCTTTTTTGCGTCGCTCCAAGAGATCTTTTCAACACTGAGCTCCGGCAGCCTGCGCGATAAAGCATGGGATCATTTTCTAGAGCTGGGTCTTCCTGACAAGTCGGCCGATGCATTTAAATACGTTCCTCTGAAAAGACTCTACGATATCAAGCTCTCTCTTAAGGCCTCCGCAGTGTCCAAAGAGATGATCCTGCCGCACATCCTTCCGGAAGCTTTAGAGAGTTATATTGTTTTTGCAAATGGACGGTTTTGTAAAGAGCTCTCAAAACTTCCCCCCAAGCTTGTTCTCTTGCCGCTGCAAGAAGCCCTCAAAACGTACGGTCCGTTTCTGCAGGGGCGTCTTTCAAAAAGCATTAAAGAGGAGACCGACCCGTTTGCCGTTTTAAATTTAGCGCTCCAGCAAGAAGGGGTTTTTTGCTACCTGCCTCCCAAGCTGAAACTAGACGCGCCTCTTCAAATCATTCATATGGGACCCGGCGCCTCGTCTTATCATCCGGCTCGCCTTAATTTTTTCTGCTCTTCAGAATCGGAGCTAAAAACGATTTCAACTATTATCGGAGAGGGTGTGCATCATATCTCCATGGATGTCGCACTTGAAGAACAAGCAAACTTCTCGCACGTGCAAACTTCACAGGGCGAGATCGTTTTGAGCGATTTCAAAGCAACGCTGAAAGCGAATGCGACTTTAAAACATCTTGCACTGACAACCAGCGGCTCTCTGACCCGCAACCGCCTCAAACTTGCGCTATTAGGAGATAATGCCAGCGCTCTCTTACAAGGGCTCTGGAGCCTGTCTGAGAATCATCACTGCCATACACACGTGCATGTTGAACACGTCTCTCCACATTGCCGCTCGTTTCAAAAGTATAAGGGCGTGCTCAAAGATCAAGCGCAGTCCAGTTTCGAAGGAAAAATCTATGTCCATCCCGAGGCTCAAAAAACAGAAGCGTATCAACTGAACCATAACCTTCTTTTAAGCGAGGGAGCGGTTGCCAACTCAAAACCCAATTTAGAAATCTTTGCAGACGATGTCAAAGCCTCCCACGGCGCAACAATGTCTGAAGTCGATGAAGAGCAGCTTTTTTATCTTCAGAGCCGCGGCCTTACAAAGGAGCGCGCCCGCACGCTTTTAATCCGCGGATTTATTCAAGAGATGTTAGATCAAATTCCTTACGCGAGTGTGCGAGATGGCTTCCATTTTTAAGCGGGAAGATTTTCCGATGCTCCAAAAAAAGGGGCTGGTCTATTTAGATTCTGCAGCAACAGCTCTTAAACCATCTATCGTCATCGACACGATGTCGCAGTTTTATCAAAACTCGTATGCTACGGTTCACCGGGCAGCGTATGCACTTTCACAAGAGGCTACCTTGCGGTACAACCAAGTACGAGATCAAGTACGGGATTTTATCGGAGCTGCGTCGTCTGACGAAATCATTTTCACACGCGGGACAACCGAAGGGCTTAACCTCATTGCTCAGTGCTATCCGATCAAGGCAGGAGATGAGATCATCATCTCCGGACAAGAGCATCACTCGAATATTGTCCCTTGGCAGCTGCTGTGCCAGCGTACAGGTGCGCAGTTAAAGGTCATTCCTCTTAAAGCCGAGGGACAGATCGATCTTGAAAAGTTTCATGCGCTTTTGTCGCCTCGTACGAAGCTGGTTTCAATTGCGCATGTCTCCAATGTTCTTGGCATTATCAATCCTATCGAAGCCATTATCGCTGCAGCTCATAAAGTAGGTGCGCATGTCGTTTTGGATGCCGCGCAAAGCGCCGTCCACCTCCCTCTGGATGTACAAACATTAGATTGTGATTTTCTTGTCTTCTCATCCCATAAACTCTACGGCCCTACGGGAGTTGGAGTTCTGTATGGAAAAAAAGAGCTCCTTCAGAAAATGCCTCCGTACCAAGGCGGAGGAGATATGATCCAAAAAGTCACGTTTGAGAAGACAACGTATCAAGATCCGCCGCTCCGCTTCGAAGCGGGTACGCCGATGATCGCAGAAGTGATCGGCCTGGGAGCGGCTCTTGAGTATTTGGAGAGCCATTCAAGAGAAGAGATCGCCCGGCATGAACAAAACCTGATCGAGCTTGCTCTCGAAAATCTTCCTAAAGAAGCAGAAATCTTGGGGCCCAAAGAGAATAGAACGTCTCTGATTACATTTCATATTCCCGGGGCGCATCCACTGGACTTAGCTACGCTTTTGGATCTGAAAGGAATTGCTCTCCGCTCAGGGCACTTATGCGCCCAGCCGCTCTTAAACCACTTTGGATTAACAGCCGCGCTCAGACTCTCGGTCGCTCCGTATAACACCGAGGATGAGATTGCCTATTTTGGAGAGATGCTGGAGTCGGTGCTTCACAAGATCGGCTCAGCGCGGTACACGTAGTATAGGATGAGGATTAAATAAGATCGTTCTCATGGCAAATCATTCATTAAAATGCTCATTCTAAGATGGTTAAGGATGTTTCTCCTCATTCTCCTCATTTGAGGAGTAAATTGAGTGAAATGAGGCGAATGAGGAGAAACCTAGAATTGAGGTTATGAGCTATTTGGACTAAAACGCGGCTCTAAACTCTGCTTCTCCGGCGTTCATGATAAAATGCTTTCCATATTCGCCATGGTAGCCTAGCGCCAGCGAAATCCCGGTGCCGGGCACGGTAAGACGAAGACGCGCTTCCGGGCTGATTAAATTGTTCTCCGGCTTCAGTCCCTTCACCTTAATTTTACAAGAGATCGGCTCAAAACTAGAGACTGTTTTTTTCCCCAAGAAGCGGAATTCATGGATGTAG
>JBGPMV010000117.1:0-4571 GCA_041487155.1 Rhabdochlamydiaceae bacterium | reverse complement strand
GGGGCTCCTGCTGTTAAAATAATCTCTGGTTTTTTCTCATTTGTCTCGGCTATTTCTTTGCTTTTGATCCGGTTCCAGATGGCCAAAACGTCATATTGCAGCGCGTTAAGCTCCTCTTCCGTGTATTCAGTTGTATTACAATCAGCAAAACCTAGCCCTTTTCCAAACCCCACCAAAACCTGGCGCGGAAGCGAGTACGAATACTCCTGATTGTAAACCGTATTAAGATCAAAAATATCAACAGCAGCTACTGGCATAATAAACTCCTTTTTGTTCGAAAAAAGTACTAGAAACTCTCATATTCAGTCAACCCTTGCAAAAAGACTTTGCCTACAAACCTCCTACCGTTATACGATATAATAATGCTAAAAAAATCTTCAATGATCTGGCAGGTCTTTGCCGCCATTGCCTTGGCCGTATTAGTCGGCTCTTTTTCCACTCCTGGCTCCACGCTGCTCGGCATCTCTTATATTAAACTTTTTGCCTTCTTCGGCCAGCTCTTTCTCAATGCCTTAACCCTGCTCATGGTTCCCCTTGTCTCCTCCAGCGTCATCTACGGCATCAGTCAAATGGGGAGAGATCAGTCGTTTGGCAGGCTCGGCGCTAAAACCTTCTTTTTTTACATCCTAACCACGCTGCTCGCTGTCATTACCGGTCTATTTTTGGCCAACCTATTCCAACCCGGACTGCATTCCGCACCACCTGCCGTAACCGATACTGTAGTTCAAGCGCTGACTCAAACAGGGACATCCCATATCGACATTATCGGCCAGGTGATCATGAAGATCATCCCGGTCAATATCTTTGAAGCCGCAGTCCATGGAAATATGCTTGGAATTATCTTCTTCAGCCTCATTTTCGGCCTCGCCCTTTCCAAAGTTGAATCAGAGGCAGCCTCCATGGTCTCAAAAGTCGTGAAAGGCGTTTTCAATGCCCTCATGAAAATGACTCACTTCTTTATGAAAGCCATGCCGCTCGGCGTCTTTTTCTTAGTCGCAAAAGCAACCGCTTCCCAAGGAGCCGATAGTTTTAAAGCGCTGCTCTCATTTTTTGGAACCGTCGTTCTCAGTCTGATAATTTTTATGTTTGCCGTACTTCCCCTCCTCCTCAAACTCTCAGGCCTCAGCCCCCTCAATCACCTCCGAGCGATGGCCCCAGCCCTAGTCACCGCCTTTTCCACCAGCTCATCGACCGCCACCCTCCCGATTACCCTCGAGTGCGTAGAAAAGCGCGCCGGCGTATCGAACAAGATTTGCAGCTTCGTTGTCCCCCTAGGCACCTCCGTTAACATGTCGGCGTCTGCCCTTTACGGCTGCATCGCCGTGTTTTTTATCGCCCAGGTTCATGGCATCCAAATTTCGTTTGTCCACCAAGCCCTGCTCGTTTTCCTCTCCACTATTACCTCCATGGGCATAGCCGGAATACCCTCCGGCAGCCTCGTCTCCATCATGGTGATCTTAAATGCCATGGGCATACCCGCCGAAGGCCTTGCTTTAATCCTGCCCGTCGATCGAATCCTCGACATGTGCCGCACCACGGCTAACGTCTTCAGCGACAGCACCTGCGCCGTTCTTGTAGCCCACTCCGAGGGTGAAAAAGTTCTTAAAAACAGCTAAATTCAAATAATAACTTGCCCCCTATTCCCTCGACAACAACCCTCAAAAGTTCTATAATTATGCCTAAAATTTAAGGTTATTTACGTGAACATAGAGTTTATTCCATTCCGTTCTCCATTTTCCCATCCCAACATCCGAATGGTGGGTTCATTCCTATCCCAGCACAGAAGAATTGCTGCTATTGTTGCAACTGCACTTACAGGCTTTGCGGCTTATTACCTTATAAACCGCCATCCTGTGGTTCAGCCTAATCAAGATTCTCCTCCTCCTAAGAAGAATGGATCTAAGGAAATCATCTGCTACCAACATCATTTTAAAGTTGTATTTGCTCCTATCATTTCTCAAATCCACGAGCAAGCGCCGCTTAGTGAAAACTTAGCAGACAACTCTTCTGATACCGAACCTCCAAATCAAGAATATGAGGAGGAGGGGTCAATTAAATCCCTACGAGTTCCACCTCTTCCTGAAACGCCAACTCAAACTCCCCCTGTTGAAAACAAGGGTTGGGCTGGAGGACGGGTAAGGCAATTAAGCAAGCTCTATGAAGAGTACTGTGAAAATGGAATCGACCTTATTCCTTATTTCTTCCAAGCTGCACAAGCAGGTAAAGCTTATGCGAATGCCCCAACCACTCCTTATGACCCCTTCACAGCGAATTTGATGAAGGGATTTTCAGAAAAATTTGGCAGTAACGTTCATTTTTTATTGCACAATGCAATGCGTCTAAAAGGCGCTAAGTTTGCAGGAAAGCTAGCAAAAAGCTTAAATATTGCGGAATCAATGGGTACAGCAACTGCAAATCAAATAATGAAATTGAGCAATCCGCTGGGTTGGGCTTCTTTTATTTTGCAGATTTCAGATTTAGGCTCAGGCCTCCTTGACTTCTCTGAAGGAGGAGTACTCGCACTATTAGATGAACAGATTGATCAATTGATACTTCAAGTCGGCAAGAAAATAAAGATCCCAAAGCTTGAAGTTGTAGAATTTCAGTCGAAAGAAGAGTTTGAAAAAGCTAGAACAGCATACTGGGCTCAAAGAGCGCATTATGTCCAGAAGCTTGAAGAAATCGGCTTGAATGAACGAGTTGCTAATCTAGCTTATGCAAAAGAACAATACCCTTTCCATTCGATGATTCTAAGCGAGGATGCCCTATTAAGTTTGTGGTTCACAACCCCATTAGCTAGCTGGCGTAAAAATTATGACAATGCTCTTGAAGATAAATATGCGCCGGCCTCGTATAAAGCCGCAAAATCAGCTTGGGAGAAGGCCGAAACTCACCTTAAAAAGGTTCAAGACGATTTAAAAGCAGAGAGGAGTAAAAAGCAAGTTGCCCTGGCGGAGTACAAGCTTACACATCTGCCCGCACCGACAAATCAACCAACTCGATTTGGACAAGCTTTTAACCTTGTAAAAAAAGTAGCAGTATTTGCAAAAGAAGTAGTCGTTGACTCTGGAAAGATCAATGTCCTAAAGACCTTCTCAAAATTACTGAAAAACAGTGCAAGGAGAACGCTAGGCGAGCTGATAAAAAAACTAAATCGGCAAATTGATGAAGACCAAAATATTCCTGAAAATATGAAAGAGAGCGCAAAAATAGCTTTAGAGAAATTGGTTATGGGAGTTTCTGCTTCTAATGTTATAAATTGGAAGTTAGAAATTACAAAAGAGTGGATTAATAACTGCAATTATTGGGCTCAACAATTAAAAAAACCAGCCACTTTCATGCTCTCTTATGCACCTAACGTGCGTGATAGATATAGGGATCTTTTCCGTCCGGTTAGTGAAGCTATTGGCAATATGGGAGGAGATATATTGATTGGGGCATTGGATGAAAAAGCAATCGACCAAATGAATTTGAAAAATTTAAAAGCGCAATTTAATAATCAATCTCTTAACTTCGAAAAGTTGCTTTCTGATAATAAGGATTTAAATAATATTGTTTCTGCTGTCAAGGGTGGAATAATGGTTCTTGGCATAAAAGAAGATATCGATCATCTCTTACAAACGGTCGTCCAAAAAGCGGGAGAAAAGTTCGCCATAAAGATGTCTGAAGCATTAGCAGAAAATTTAAGGAAAAAGGCACCCGGTTATTCAACGCAAGATCTGATGACAAAAATAGTTCCCCGTAATATAACGCAAAATGTCGGATATGGACTAGGACTCGCCATCTCCGGCACCGCGCCCTTGATTGCAAAAGCTGCAAACGAAATTGAAGACAAAGGATTTAGCAAAGCCTATATTAACGGGTTTAGATTCATAACCGGCAGATCCCCTTTAAAAACTTATCAATAGAAAATTAAGAATCTCGGACGTCAACGGGAATAACCACAAGTTCATCCCCTGTTACGTCTTCTAAGGCAACGGTGAACGTCTTCTCGAACTTATCTTTCGGAATATAGAGCACTCGTTTCACGAGAGAATACGGTGCAATCTCTTCCGCATCGTCCTTAAATCCCTTGGCTTTTAAAATCTTGACGATTTGCTTGTGCTTTTTGAACGTTACGATCCCTTCAATACCGCTGACAATGGCAAAGGGCCAGAATAAAAACCCAAGAATTTTAAGTCCTACACCCCGCGGTATCGTCCCTTTCGTATGTTTCCAAGCGATTTCTTTGGCGGTTGCACAAGGCAGCGATGTGCTTGATCTTGAGATTTCATAGGTATGAGAGCCCTGGTTTGTGATCGTGACCTCAATGGGCATATAGCCTTTGGCTGTCACATCATATTTTAAAATCGAGGAGCTCTCTTCTTTGGATAAAAGCCTTGCAGAGGCCTGAAGCGCCTTGTCTTCTAAGGAAAACGGGGCCTTTAAAAGAGACGGGACTGGATTTCTGCTAATTAAATTAAATGAGAATAAAACTGAAAATAGAGTGATATAAAAATAGTCTTTTGATTTCATTTAACTATTATAACCTATTTAATAGTTAAATGAAACTCTCGATTAAAATTTTAATT
>JBGPMV010000116.1:0-4683 GCA_041487155.1 Rhabdochlamydiaceae bacterium | reverse complement strand
TTTGTTTGAACGTGTAAGCTGCGCAAGGAGTCAGCAGTGGGACTACTCCTCGTTCAAATTTGAGCCGAGGTCTTTGTGCATCATCAAACGACACGACCTCGTCCTTGCCTTCAGAAGGACAAAGAGTAACTTGGCTTACCTCAGAACCTTCTACTCTAATTACTAAACTTTCAATGTTTGCAAACGACCAGTTTTTATCTTCTTTGATGCCCAACTTAGCAAGGATATCCGCACAGCGGTTCTTGTTTATAAGTAATGTTGCTGGGCGCTGATTTTTTTTCATTATGACTATTTTTAGAGACTCTCTTTCAGAAACGCCCTCTGGTAGAAGCCACTCTTGTTGGCGACCTATCTTCAGACCTACGACTGCATTGGGATCGATAAAGCTTTTACAAGCTCTAACATCGCTCATACGATGACTTGTGAGCAACTTGTGGACGTGTGCATTAAGTCCTGGGATTGATATTTTTTCCCATACAATTTCATTACGAACAAGTTGGCGAATAATATCGTTTGCCTCAGTAGCCTCTTGACGTGCGAGAACATAGAAGGTTAAGCCGCTGGCCAAGATACCCAATCCCGCGGGTAATAATCGAGAGTAGTCTGAGAGCGCCCGTCTGGCAACCGTGCAAACAACTCCTCCAACCGCTACAGATCCCATAAGCATCCAAGATGATTGAGGAACGATAAAAGAACCAATCGTTTTAAAGTTAACGCCCATGAAAAAAACCTCCTAATAGCGAAACAAAATTAATATCGTCTTTGCAAGCTTATCAAAACAGATTGTATTGAGCAATTTTAATAAGAAGGTCCGCTATAGAGATATTTAGGACGGACAATCGGCGTGCCTTTTCCACCGCGCGCTTCAACGCGCTCGTAGACGATTTGACGGCCGATGCCAACGATTCTTGAAAGACCAAACAGCACAGTAAAATACTGCGGATAATTAAATCCCGAGGCGGCAAGCAAAGTTCCGGAGATGGCGTCAACATTGGGATGCGGGTCGGAGATTTTTGAATTTTCAGAAAGAACTTTAGATCCTTCCGATCGTAAGAGAAGACCTATTTTAACGAGCGGATGTCCTGGAAAGTGAGCTTTCAAATAGTTGTACAGAACGGTTGCTCTCGGATCTTCGACACGCAAAACCGCATGGCCGAAGCCGAACACAAGCTTATTATGTGCCAGGCGATCCCGAATGAGCTTCTCCACTTGCGAGGCCGTCGCATGTTCGCCGACTTCTTTAAGCACCTCAGCGACAAATTCGAGGCAGTCTTGATTGGCTCTTCCGTGGAGTGGACCTGCTAAGGCGCACATCGCGGACGCCATGGAGCCGTACATATCTTCTAAACCGGAGGCAACTGCTTTTCCGACAAACGTCGACAGGTTTCCTCCGCCATGGTCATAATGCAAAACGTTAAAAAGTTTAAAAGCTTCGGCAAGATGAGCATGATTTTTTCCGGGGACATTTAGCATCGCTGTGAAGTTTTCCATGTAGCCCAAGGCGGGATTCGAAGGAGGCGTCTCTCCCCAGCCGGCATGATGGTTAATCACTAAAGCTGCAATATGAGGGATTTTAGCAATGAGCCTTTCACAATCTATGCGGTAATCACCTGCATTTTCCAGCATCCCCACAATGAGAAGAGCGGCGGTAAACAGCTTCGTGGGATGTCCCTTATGCGGCAGCTTTGAGATCGCCAAGATGGTCTCTTTCTGCAGGCTCCCATGAGCATTCAATTTAGAAAAATAGCCTTTTACTTCGCTTGCAGATCCTTCTTTTCCGTGCATAAGAAGATAAATCACCGCCTCCGGCCTCCAAGAAGCCAGCTCTGAGATGGGACGTCCCATATAGGAAAGACCCTTCATCGGATCGACTGTCGACGTCGGACAGTAGCCGACTGGAAATCCCCTAAGTCCTGTCTCTAGCTTATCTTTGGTGATTTGAAATAATACGTCTTCTGTCATGAACCTATCCCTAAATGATCAAATTTTGATTTTTGATGTATTTTTTCGCAGATTTTAAAGCCGCTTCGCAGGACATACTTGAACAAGTAGGCCAAGAAGCGGCTTTAAAATATGAGGAAAAAGACGCAGAAAGCGAAAATTGATCATTTAGGGATAGGTTCATAGCAATTTTTCCACCATCGATTTTTCTTCTAAAAGCTCTTTTTCTGTCAGATGGATCTTTTGTTTTAAAAATTCGTCCCACTTGAGGTTCTTGACGATTTCAATCGAACCTTTTCCATCCGATCTGCAAGGAAAGGAAAAAATAAGCCCCGGCGCAATCCCGTAGGGGTTTCCATCCGACTTAAGCCCCATCGAAAACCACTCCCCTGCCGGAGTTGGAGTCACAAGCGACTTCATGCCGTCAAGCGCTGCTTGCGCGGCCGACGCTGCAGAAGATTTTCCTCTTGCTGCTATGACGACAGCTCCTCTTTTTTGCACATCGGAAATAAAAGCTCCTTCTAGCCACTTACGGTCTTGAATCACATCTAAAACCGGCCTTTTGCGGATTTGCGCATTGAGGAAATCTGGCACCTGCGTTGAAGAGTGGTTTCCCCAAATAGTCACATGGCTGACATCTGTAACGCTGACTCCGGCTTTCTTAGCCAGCATCGTCATCGCACGATTCTGATCAAGCCTTGTCATCGAATAAAAATGGTGTTTTCCGGCGTGTTTTTGAGCAATCAGGCAGTTGGTATTGCAGGGATTTCCAACCACTAAAATTGTAGCATCACGAGCAGCGGCAGCTCCAAGGGCTTTTCCCTGCTCGACAAAGATATGGCCGTTTTCGCTTAAAAGATCCTTCCGCTCCATCCCCGGGCCCCTCGGTTTAGACCCCACCAAAAAGACCGTATCGACCTCTTCAAACACAACGTGGGGATCGCTCCCGATGCGGATTTCTTTCAGAAGAGGAAAGGCGCAGTCTTCTAGCTCCATCACAACCCCTTTTAAATCCTCCATCATCGGAGGAACCTCTAAAAGGTGAAGCGCAATCTCCTGCTGCCGGCCGAAAAGCTCTCCGGCTGCAAGTCTAAATAGCAGGCTATAAGCAATCTGACCTGCCGCTCCTGTTACTGCTATCTTTCTGATTTTTATAGACATAAGAATACTTGCCGCTTTGCTGACCCCAGCTTATTCGGCATTGTATGAAGAGCTTCCAAATAGATCAATTTAAATTTTGAAAAATACTTGAGGTTCCCAAATTTTCAGCTAGGGCAGACCCGCTCCAGGAAAGCGGATGCAAGGCGCTGCAGGGCAACGCAGCCAGGCGCTTCATGGAGTCGGAAAATGACCTAGCGGAAAATTTGGGAATCTCAAGTAAGAAACTTGCGGTCACCAAGATTTGAACTTGGGACCTCGACATTATCAGTGTCGCGCTCTAACCAACTGAGCTATGACCGCAAAAGGATATTTGGAGGTTAGGAGATTCGAACTCCTGGCCTTCTGAATGCAAATCAGACGCTCTACCAACTGAGCTAAACCCACAAAAGACAAGCTATAACGATATGCGAGAAAACCGTTTTCCCGCAATCTTTTTCCTTGAACTGAAAGAACTAAAATAATTATTGATTCAGGAAAGGAGACCTCTTATGAGCTTACACAAGCTGGCCAAGTTAACAGGATTTATTTTTATCATTATCGGAATTTTAGGTTTTATCCCGGGGGTGACCCAAGACGGCCTTCTATTGGGAGTGCTTGAAGTCAATGGACTGCACAATTTCGTCCACCTTTTGACGGGTTTTATCGCGCTTGGCATGAGCCGAAAAAATCAAAAAGTTACAAGATATTTCTTTCAGATTGCAGGAGTGGTCTACCTCGGTCTTGCTCTCCTAGGATTCGGCCATGGAGATCAGCCTATCTTCGGAATGCTGGCCAATAACCCGGCCGACTGCTGGCTCCATCTAACTCTGGGCATCATCTTTTTGTATATCGGCTTTTTATACACAAGCCATCGCGCTAAATAGTATTAATATTTATAATGGAGTTCTATGAAAATCCGGCGCAGCAGCGATAGAGGCCATTTCACCCATGACTGGCTCGATACCTATCATACCTTTTCTTTTGGAGAGTACGACGACCCTCGCTACCGAGAGTTTTCCGTTCTTCGCGTCATTAACGAAGACCGAATCCTTCCCAGCGAAGGTTTTGGGATGCATGGACATGCATGGAAATCATCACCTACATCATCTCCGGCTCTTTAAAGCATGCTGACAGCCTAGGCCACACCTCTATTTTAAGAGAAGGCGAGGTCCAAAGAATGACAGCCGGAAAAGGGATACGCCACGGCGAGTGGAATGCTTCTGATGCCGACACCGTCCACCTGCTCCAAATTTGGATTTATCCCGAAAAAGAAAATCTTGCTCCCGGTTACCAGCAGCAGCCTGTTGATTTAGCTCCCAACCGCCTCTGTCCCATCGTGCAAAAAGAAGACGGAAAAAATATCTTAAAAATCCATCAAGACGCCACTATTTATTCGCTCCACCTGGACCACCATGAGCTCACCTATTCCAATCCTAAGGGACGCGCTGTGTGGATCCAAGTGTTGACATCCTCCCCTCCCTAAAGGGAGGGGATTCCTACGGTCTCAAACCAAAGTTGGAATGATGACTTCGGCGGGTTCTTCCCCTGAGTTAGCCTTAGAGAGCTTTACGGTTAGTTCCGACCCTTGCTCTTTTGGTCTTA
>JBGPMV010000115.1:0-4733 GCA_041487155.1 Rhabdochlamydiaceae bacterium | reverse complement strand
TTTAGGAGAACTAGAAGAGGCAGGGCAAGATCTTGCGCAAGCAGAAGAGAACCTCGCAAAGGCTCAAGAAGAGTATAAAAAGATAGTGAGTGAAATCACAGCGCATAAAACATTACTTGCACGTTCAAGAACTGAGAATTTACAAGTTTTCTTGGAAAAAGTAGATGCACTGTTAGATAAGGGAGTTTTGTAATGACGTCATCTGTAATAGATGCGCGGGATGACTCTATCCGCCGCGCTGAAGCGCTATTAAACAGGCTAGAAAAAGCAAGCAATCAATTAAAAATTCCAGAACCTCTTAGTGAACAAATTCAAAAAAAAATAAAACAGCCGGATACACAACCTAGCACCCCTTCTGATATTTTATTAGACGCTATCTCTTACGTGATACAAGCTGAAAATGCAGGCACCCTTTCGGAAACCAGACAAAAAACCCAAGAGATAAAAGACCGTGCACTGAAGATCAAAAAAGAAGCAGCACAGCTCCAGGCGCAGATCGATGCGTTAAAAGGGTATGCCCAAGAAATCCTGCTTGCTTATCAAGAACGCTGTGCAACAGAAGAACAAATCCAGCAAAGCTCTGAAAACATCGCAAGTGTCAATAAAGCCTCCCTTCTGGAGGGAGGCTTTAAAAATTAGAAACGGTATCCGAGAGTACTGCGGAATCCAAAATAGTTCACAGTGATATTTGTTGCATGGAGGTAAATATCAAAAGGCTCGATGCGGATGTCCCAATGCCTTTGGCGTCCAAAACGGAATGTTAAGGGAAGGGCTGCATCAAATCCCACGACAGCAGAGCCCCAATCGTGTGGATGTGTTTTTGTGCCGCCTCCTAGAATCCCTTTAAGGTTAAATCCTAAATTCACAACCGTGTTGAACTCATGGTCATACAAAAATCCGAGCACACCATAGACAACAGTCGGAAGTTGGATATATCTATGTTGCGAATGATGCTTTTGAAAAAGCATATCCAAACCATGAATATGGTAGTTTTTAATGACACCCACTCCAGCAAATGGCGTTACATGGTCTCGGCCATTATAGAAAAAGTTGTATCCCAGGCGCAGCTCTGCTTCACCTACAGCATTGGCCTTAAAATTTGCATGAACCAGACCTAAAAGCCAAGTTTCCACACCGGCATACAAGGCTCGCGGTTTGATTCTTTCATAAGCTTGATGCAGAGGATCAAAAACAACCATACGGTTGTTATATTGAAGAAAAACAGGTGGAGGGTTTTGCTTGGACATTTCCCCATCGGCATGTGCGAAAATGGGCAGCAGCACGGCTAAAGCGAGAGCACTTTGTACTTTTTTCACGAGAACTCCTTTTTGAGAAGAGGTCATATTAATCAGACCGTTCATTTGTGTATAGACTTTTGTCGTGTAAAAAAATCGGCCGGCTGTTAAAAGGTGCTTGAGGAGAATTGTATGAAGAAATGGTTATTATGTGGGATTTTGTCTGTGATGAGCTGCGTTTTCGCAGACGGAGAGCCGGTCCAGCCTGTAAAAGCGCCTATTGAACCTGTCGCTCCTCAATACGGCAACCGCTTTGGTTTTTCATTCGATCATTTAGTCTACGACCATACCAAAGCCAATGACCTTTATTTTGCTCTCGATTTTTGGATTCCATACTTTTTTAGCAATAATCGCAATAACCGGTATGGCAATCTCTATGAAGGAGAAATACGGATTGGATACAACCTGTTTTTTAACGGCTGCGACCACGTCACACCTCTTTTCGGCGTAGGGTATCAATATAACAACGTCGGCGTCTTTCATAACGCAAAGTTTGCTTATACTACAGCAGGTCTAAGGTATTACCATGAATGCAACTCTGTCTTTGGATGGGGCTTTTATTTGAAAGGCCTTGCAGGCCAGCAAATCGGCGGAAAAGAGGCGAAAAAATTTGCGTGGGGCATCGATCTTAGCATCCCGTTTGTCTTCCGTTTTACCCACAGCAGACGGTGGGATCTGACCTTAGAGCCGTTTTACCTCTACATGGAATCCAATCACAAACACCAAGGTGTTTTTGGCGGAAGAGGCACTTTCGGATATCAATATTAAGTCCGGATAAGGGCTTGATTTTTGGTTTGAGCGGTTTGTGCAATCGATACAAGCGCATCGATCCAATCTGCGCGCCGGTTTAGCGCCGGACACCGCTGAGCATAAAAATCTTTCGCTTCAACCGCTGCAACATAAGTGTGTTCAATTTCATAGAGGGTTTCCAGATGATCCGAAGTAAACGAAAGAGGAACAAATACCACGTGCTTGCGGTCTTGCATCCATGCGGAAGGCTCCTTTGATAGCTCGCTGGTATAAGGCTTAAGCCACTTTCCCGGTCCGAATTTCGACTGAAAAGCAAGAAGCGAGCGCGTAGGAAAACCTTGCATGATAGCTCTATAGGAAAGCTCGCACTCTTTCTGATAAGGATCGCCCTCATCGACGAATTTCTGCGGAAGCCCATGCGCTGAAAAAAATAAAAAAGCCTCTTTTTCATCGATCTGTTTAGATTGAAGAAAATCTCGGATGCAATTTTGCATTGACTCCACATATGCCGGGTGATCTGCATACGATCGTACCCACTCCATTTTTTCAAGAAGCTCTTTTGGAAGATGCTCCTCAAAGAATCTGGCAATGCTTCCTGTGGTCGAATAGCTAAACTGCGGATAAAGCGGGACGATCACAAATTTATCTGCTTGCGCCGACCTTATCGCGTCAAAAAATTCGAGGTGCGTGGCCGGCAAATACCGATGAAAAGTGATGACAGGAAAATCTGTTTTTTCCCTTAGCTTTTCTCCCAAAAACTCCGTATCTTCAAAAAGGGGAGATTTTCCGCCAATAAGCTCGTAATCTTTAGCAATTTTGTGTACACGCCTCTCTGCCGTCTTTTTGAAAAACCATTTTTCAAAAAACCGTGGGAAAAACGTCCGTATCACATCTTGGTCCGTCAGCAGCTCCGTTAAAAAAGGGCCGATTTCATCGAACCTTCTCGGACCGCCGAAGTTAACTAGAACCAGCACTGTTTTTATTGACATCAATGAAAGAGTGTATGCATTTTGACGTCAAATGACAATATATAGATGGGCCCTCCTCTGCCTGCTGCTTCTTGTAAGCTGCGGCAAAAAGTCTACAGGATACGATTCCAAAGTGGCTTTCGACCCCGGATGGTACTCTTTTGCAGTCCCCGGGAGGGAAAGCGCTCTGACGGCGTTCACAACAGAACTGATTGAAACGATCGGCAAGGAAGAAAACCTCAAAATCGGTGTGTTTCAGCGGAGCTGGAGCAATCTCATGCTAGGGCTTCAAGAAAATAACTACCAAGCGATCTGCACCCCCATGCAGCCGTATATCTTTTACGAAAAACTCTACGTCTTTTCCTCCATTTATTTAGAGACAGGCCCGGTTCTTGTTGTGGGTGCAAACTCTTCCTGGAATTCTCTTTCAGAGCTAAGCGGCAAGGAAGTTGGAATATTGCAAGGCACCTCCGACGCGCTCGTCTTAGAAAAATTTCCAGACATCATCCAAAGAACCTACAGCTCCATCCCGTCGGGGTTAGACGATGTAAGAGATGGCGTCATTGAGGCCATGGTACTCGATATTCTCTCCGCAGAGGCTTATACGAGAGACCTCTATGTAGGACAAATAAAAATTTCATCCGCCCCCTTAGCGCAAGAAGGCCTACGCCTTGTCGGCCTCAAGGGGAAATCCGAAGAACTCATCCGCCGCTTCAATCGAGGCCTTGAGAGGTTAAAATCGAATGGAACCTATTCGAAAATCGCCCAAAAATGGGGTCTTTCCGAAGCAAAATAAGCCCCGATCGGCTAAAATGAGTCCATGCCTCAGTGGAAAAATTATTTTACACATGCACTTGTTCGTTTTCTTCAGTGGTTTCAAGGCCGCGGAAAAGTTGACCATTTTCTCATCGTGTCGACAACGGGCCTCGGTGACACGCTGTGGGCAACCCCCGCCATCCGCGCCCTTCGAGAGGCCCACCCCAAAGCATATATCGGCTGTTTGACAACTCCGCTTGGCGCACAAGTTCTTCGAGGGAACCCTCATCTCAATGAGTTTTTTATCTTTAGCCGCTCCTCATCTCTTTTAAAACTCTATTTCCAGCTTCGAAAAAGAAAAATTGGAACCGCGCTTCTTTTCCATACCTCTCAGCGAGCAATTCTCCCGCTTTGCGCCGTCATTGGTACATTTAGGCGCGTTGGAACCGCCGGCCTGCAAAAAGGGCTCGACACGCTTCTAACAGAAGCTCTTCCCTGGCGCGCCTCCCATGAAATCGAGCGCAGACTCGATCTGGTTCGGGCTGCAGGGGCCCAACCTACAAGCTATGATCTCGATTTTTTTATCGATGAAACCGATCGGCAAGCTGCCCAAAAACTCCTTCCGGAAGGAGTTGTCATCGGCCTTCACCCCGGAGCTAAAGATCGATTTAAACAGTGGCCCCCCTCTCATTTTGTAAAAGTCGCAAAAAAACTCAAGGAAGAGCTGGGATGCTCGATTGTCATTACAGGAACTCCTGCTGAAAAAAAGGTCGTTGAATCGATTTGTTCTGAAATTGGAGAGGCAATTGTGCTTATACAGCCTCTAAGTGTCATGGCAGCAGCGCTCGAAAAACTGACTCTTTTTATCACCAACGATACGGGTCCGCTCCATCTTGCGCTTGCCATGAAAACACCGACCATCGCGCTTTTTTCTCCGACAAATCCCAAAATCTGCGGCCCGTAT
>JBGPMV010000114.1:0-4741 GCA_041487155.1 Rhabdochlamydiaceae bacterium | reverse complement strand
CACCCAGGCTCGGCGGTATCAATCCGCCGCCGCCGCCGCCGCTCCCTCGGTTAGCGTCACCGCCATTTCCTATGAGTCCGCCTCCGGCAGACCCGCCGCTCATTCCTCCAAACCCAGCATTTCCCATCAGTCCGCCGCCGCCCGCACCTGTGAATTCCGCACCCCCTCCTGCCCCATGTATTCCGCCGCCGCCCGCAACTCCCACGAAAAACTCCACATCGATTGCATCCCCTCCATTGCCGCCTTGGGCGCTATTATTGGTAAACGCGATCGATTGTACCGTCGCATTGGCGCCATTTAATAACAGAACACCGCCGCCCAGTCCCCCGCCGCCGCCGCCGCCCACAAAACCTGTGCCGCCCGGCCCTCCTAGGGCCGCTGCATTTTGGATCGTCATGTTGCTAATCGTAAATTGCCCGCTGCCGGGTGCACTATTGCCGATTAGGATAAAGGCGCTATAGGTTGCGGCTCCATCGATGATAAGGCCGCCCGGGACTCCGCTTCCGTCGATGGTACCCGTAATGGGGGCAAAGGGAGAGGCGACAATGGGTGGAAGAGGATTTAACAACGTAATGGTATTCGACGGAATGGATGGGGAAAAAGAAATCGCAAAATCCTGAGCTGTGTTCGGGTCGTTGAATGTAGTAAAATTGATTTGGTTGATGATGTTGGGAAGCGTCCCAGATGTTCCGGGGTCGCCACTATCTGAGGTGACCGTGTAGGTTGCTCCTTCCAGTGAAAGAACAACACTCCCTAATGAGGCTAATATTTTTTGCCAGCGCATAACTATCCTTAGATTGATTAAAGCAATACATACCGTAAGTTTTTTTTATGGGCAAGTACTCAGACCCACGTCCCCGCCCTTGCTTCATGTGCTCGATCCATTGCTATACTGCTTAGCATCAGGAAGTTACAACAATTTGATTAAAAAGAAGCAAAAATCTACAATGACCATCGCAGGGGTGTCAGTGCTGATGCCCATCAATAGGCCAATCAATAGGTAGGGGTTTCTATGTTTGATAAATTCACCAATCGGGCAAAACAAGTCGTCAAGCTGGCTAAGAAAGAAGCTCAGCGGATGAACCACAACTACCTAGGGACAGAGCATGTTCTTCTAGGCCTTTTAAAGCTTGGACAAGGCATTGCGGTCAATGTCCTTCGCAACTTCAACCTCGATTATGAGACAGTTCGGCAAGAAGTCGAGCGCCTCGTCGGCTTTGGCCCTGAAATTCAAGTCTATGGAGATCCTGCCCTCACTGCAAAAGTTAAAAAAGCCTTTGAATTTGCCAATGAAGAAGCTGCTAGCTTAAACCACAACTATGTCGGAACAGAACACCTTCTTCTAGCACTTCTGCGTCAAAACGACGGTGTCGCAGCGCAAGTTTTAGAAAACCTGAATGTCAACCTGAAAGACATCCGCAGAGAAGTCTTAAAAGAGCTTGAAACCTTCAATCTCCAGCTTCCCCCTCTGGGCATGAATCCTTCTTCTCCTCCTCCATCTTCCGGCGGCCAAGGAGGCCAAGGCGGCAAGGGTCAAGAAAAAACGGCGATCTCTCCGGATAAAATGCCCGCGCTCAAAGCCTACGGTCATGACCTGACAGAGCTCTGCCGCGAAGGAAAACTCGATCCTGTCATCGGCCGTAAAAACGAAGTTGAAAGACTCATCTTGATTCTCTGCCGCCGCCGAAAAAACAACCCTGTTCTCTTGGGAGAAGCAGGCGTTGGTAAAACCGCGATTGTCGAAGGGCTAGCTCAAGCCATTGTCCAAGGAGAAGTTCCCGACAATCTCGCTAAGAAAAAACTGATTTCTCTTGATTTGACTCTGATGATCGCCGGTACAAAATACCGCGGCCAGTTCGAAGAGCGGATCAAAGCCGTCATGGACGAAGTGAAGAAAAACGGAAACATCCTTCTCTTCATTGACGAGCTCCATACGATCGTGGGGGCCGGAGCCGCAGAGGGAGCTATTGATGCCTCTAACATTTTAAAGCCTGCGCTTTCTCGCGGAGAAATCCAGTGCATCGGCGCCACAACGCTGGATGAATACCGCAAACACATCGAAAAAGATGCCGCGTTAGAAAGACGGTTCCAAAAAATCTTGGTCGCTCCTCCAACGATTGAAGAAAGCATTCAGATTTTAAAAGGTCTTAAAAGCAAATACGAAGAGCACCATCATTGCACGTATACCGATGCTGCGATCGATTCTGCTGCGCGTCTTTCCGATCGTTATATTGCAGGCCGCTTCCTTCCGGATAAAGCGATTGACCTCATGGACGAGTCAGGAGCCAAAGCTCGCATCGACTCGATGCACCAGCCACAAGAAATCACGAAGTTTGAAGCCGATATTGAAGAAGTGCGCGTTGCAAAAGAAGAAGCGATTGCCAGCCAAGATTACGAAAAAGCTGCCAAACTGCGCGATGATGAAAAAAACTTAAGAGACGATCTGCAAAAACTCATCACTCAGTGGGAAAACTCTAAAGAAGAGCATCAAGTGATCGTCGATGAAGAAGATATTGCAGCCATTGTTGCAAAACAAACTGGCATCCCCATCACACGCCTGACCGAAGGTGAAACGGCTAAAGTTCTTAAAATGGAAGAGATTTTAAAGGTCAACATCATCGGCCAAGACGATGCTGTCGGCACTGTCTGCCGCGCTATCCGCAGAAGCCGCGCAGATATTAAAGATCCGAATCGGCCGATCGGCGCTTTCCTCTTCTTAGGACCGACAGGCGTTGGAAAAACCCTTCTTGCAAAACAGCTTGCCATCAACATGTTCGGCGGGGAAGATTCCCTCATCCAAGTCGATATGTCTGAATACATGGAGAAGTTTGCTGTCTCCCGTATGACAGGATCGCCTCCGGGCTATGTCGGCTATGAAGAAGGCGGACAGCTGACAGAACAAGTGCGTCAGCGCCCTTATTGCGTTGTTCTCTTCGACGAGATCGAAAAAGCGCATCCTGATGTCATGAACCTTCTTCTCCAAATTTTAGAAGAAGGAAGGCTCACCGACTCGTTCGGACGCAAGATCGATTTCCGCAATACGATCATCATCATGACATCCAACCTTGGCGCCGACTTAATTCGTCGTCAGACCGAAGTTGGTTTTGCAGCTCAAGAAGCAATTCTTGACTACAAAAAAATGCAAGAGACCATCGAAGGAGCGATCCGCAAACACTTTAAACCCGAGTTTCTCAACCGTTTAGACGGAGTCGTGATTTTCCGGCCTCTGGACCGTATCAGCCTACACAAAGTGGTCGATCTCGAGATTCAAAAAGTCAAAAATCGCCTGGTTCGCAAGCACATCATTCTCAATATCGACGACAAAGCCAGAGACTTCCTCGTCGAAAAAGGATACCAGCCTGAGATGGGAGCCCGCCCTGTCCGCCGCGTGATCGAATCATTCATCGAAGATCCGCTCGCAGAAAAATTGCTGCAAAATCCGGATAAAGGCATCTCTCTCTTAGCAACGGTGCAAAACGACAAGATCATTTTCCTCGAGCAAGAAAACGTGCCCGTCGATGCTAAGACCCCGCTTGCCTTGTCATCCAAGCCGGCAAGGTGATTACGGAGCTAAAAGAAGTTTAGGGTCGATCTTCAAGACATCTGCAAGCTTGCTCGCAACTTTTTTGCCTATGGGTCGCTTCCCATTTTCCATTTTGGACAGGTTCTCCTGGGAAACTCCACACTTCTTGGCAAGGGCTTTTTGTGAATAGCCCTCCCTCACACGCGCTCCTCTCAAAGCCAATCCAACTTTTGAATAGCGTTTGATACGATCCGATGCCAATTTTTCCCATGAGGTAGCCTCATCCCATGGTGTGATTTCCAAAGAGTTTTCTTCACAAAACTTCTTATATTCAAGAAGCTTTTTTTTAGTCTTGGGAGTTTCTGGAAGGCTATAAGAAACCTCTTTATTATCCCACATCATGATGACGATGATAGTAGGACTAATATGGCGCGTCTTCATGTGTGCCGACATAACATACCTCGATTCTTTTTTCTTTTTCGCTCACTATTGTCCAACATGCAACATACGTAGGCCGTCCTCTCTTTAAATGGCAGTGATAATAACCTTTAGATATTCTGCCATAGTGAGGCCAATTCGTTCGGAAGGGCCCGCCTTTTTGCAACTCAATAACAAATAAATCAATAACATCTGTTATGCACGGCCTGGTGCCTGATCGTTTTACTTTATATACTGCTTCTCAGCAGAGCTTGAAAACCTAATAGACCACTCACTGGCCATCCGCTTACATTTTCCTTTTTATAGAAAGGATTTTGACATATGTCAATATTTATTACAATTTTTTTGTTGGAAATTGATTTTTTCTTGTGTGCGCGGCCTATTGCTTGAGTTTCCCAAATTTTCTGTTTGACAGACCCGCTTCAGGAAAGCGGATGCAAGACGCTAGAGAGGGAACCCGATGCACGTGAGCCCCTTTGTGGGGCTCACGAAGCAGGGTAACAGAGCCGAGCGTTTTCATGAAGTCGGGAAATGCCCTAGCAGAAAATTTGGGGAAAGTAAATTTAGGTGAGGCCTTTTTTCTCGTCATTTGTCAAAATGGAACCTTGGTCTACTAGTATTATTGCTAAATAAATCGCGGTATTATGCAGTTGCATTTGGCGCACCATCATTCCCTTTGTGTCATTCATCATCATTTGATTCGGCATATTTTGTGAGTGTTCCACAATGGCTTCTCTTGTTTAGCCCAATTATTTAAATAATAAATTATTTTTTAAATTT
>JBGPMV010000113.1:0-4798 GCA_041487155.1 Rhabdochlamydiaceae bacterium | reverse complement strand
CTGGGGAAACGCTTTTTTTAGAGCGGGAAGGAAATGCTCCCAAAAGGGGCGCGATCTTCCAATGCGTGTTTCCCAAAAACGGGATTGGCTTTCGTCGATGCCCAATGAAACGGGCTCTCCAAGAGGTGTTCCAAAAAATTCCACGGGGAGGTTTTGTCCATAGAGCCCGTGCCCTCCTTCATGGAGCGCAGATAAGATGTTAGACATCAGATCATCTCGGTGGATGCGGGTTGTCATCCGGACATCTGTGGGATGCATCGTTATGCAAAAAGGATGGGAGGTCAGATCCAGGCGGGAGGTTTCCGGCTTGAACCCCATTGCGTGAAGAACCATTTTACCAAACTCGAGCTGCGCTGCCGGGTCAAAATCGTGTTTGAGGAAATGATTGTCAACGGGTGGTTTTGATTTGATTTTTTGTAAGAGCTCTTTGAGTCCGCTTTTAAGCGAATCGAAGAGGGGAGTCAGTTTTGCGACGGTGCTATCCGGCTCATACTGGTCTAGTAGTGCGTCGTAGGGGCTTTCTTGAAATCCGAGATAGGCGGCTTTTTTCTGGGTTAATTTGACAATCTTTTCAAGATGGGGAGCAAACTTTTTAAAGTTGGATTCTTGTTTGGCCTCAGACCAGGCAGCGCAAGCTTTTGTCGTGGCGGCGGCATAGGTTTTAACAAACGATGAGGGAAGCTTTGTTGCTTTGAGGTAGTCGCGCCGCCAAGCAGTCAGCGCAGTTTTTTGTGCAAAGCTAAGCGAAGGATCTAAAATATGACCGCTTTCGATGTCAATTAAGGCGGAGAGGAGTTTAGAAAACTTTGCGCCGACATTGAGTTTATGAGTGTGCGAGGTGACGAGGCTGTTTTGCGAAGATCTAAAATCGATTGCCCCCGGCGGCATGTAGGTTTCTTGATCCCATTCCAGGAGGTGGCTAAGTGTGTTCCAGGTTGCGATCTCTTTTGAATATTCAGAGAGCTCTTCAAAGGGGCTTTTTTTCTGCGCCATGCACTGCCTTTTTAGGTTTCAATCGTTCAATCATGCTGATTGTCACTCTACCCAATGGGGTATACAGGAAGCAAGCAGCAAAAAATAGAGCGATTGTCATACTCCCAACGGCGATGTCGGAGAGCCAGTGGGCTCCGACGACAAGCCGCGGCAGGCTTCGGAAGAGTATATAGATCCAAGCGGCTTTTGAAAGCCGTTTTGAAGCAAAGGCAGAAAAAAGAAATCCGAACAGAAGAAGGGTTGTGGCGTGATCTCCGGGGAAGCTGGCAATCGTTTCATCTTTAAGCCCCTCCCAGGGGATTTCATCGGTGATCTTTACGCAAGGGGAGACAACAAGAGATGGGCTTTCACGGGGCAAGAAAACGTTGTAGCGGAGCAGATTGCGGTTGATGAAGAAAATAACCGAGGATGCTAAGAGGATGACAGCGATAAACTCTGCCGTTTTTTTCCACCGTAATCCTCTGGGAGCTTCTTTGACGCCCCAGATGAAAAAGAGGAGGAAGACAACATCTTCGACAAGATCCATCCGTTTATGGTTGATAACCCCCCAGAAGTATTGAAGAAACGTATTTCCTTCAAGAGTTCCATTGAGAGCTTTAAAGACTGCCGTGTCAAGCGTGTTCCATAGGGGAGTGGTCCAGGGGCTTAAAAAGGTTGCCCAGAGAAATGCAATCACACCGAAAGAAAGAAAGAGGGGTTTCCATTTCATGCGGTTTTCATCCAAAATCTCCAGCCGAAAATGGAGGCAAGAAGGGTGATGGGCATAACAACGGAGAGGATCGAGGAGATGATGCCGTGGTCGCTTAAAATGGTGAGCGAGTCGAGCATCATATAAAGGGCAAAGAGAGAAAAGAGGCCGATCGCGTAAATGAAAAAGAAGGAGCGGAACCTAGAAAAAGTCAGGCAGAAAGGGGCAAGCGCAATCACAATCAGCGGGGCTAAAAGGGGGATTGCGGTTTTAAAGCATAAGGCTGTTTTAATGCGGGGGATTTCGTAGGGGGAGGTTTGCGGATTTTTAGAGAGGCGCACCAGCTCTGAAATCTTCTTTTGATCGAAAGGCACGAGTCCCTTGCGCGTCATTTTGGGATGCCACTTCAATTCGGGTAGAGAAATAGAATCAAACGACTCTTTTTTCTCTAAGACGCCTCCCGGAGAGCGGACCAGATGGTCGACATAGAAGGCTTTAGGGGTTGTCGGGTCGGCCGATAGATATTTCATGCGCCAGAGTTCATTTTGAGACTTAATCCACAAGACATCAAAGAGCTGGTGTCTTTCAGGAAGATACGATTGATAGATGAGTTTTGAGTTATCTTTAAGGGGGATAAGATGGATGAGCTCTCTTCTTTTTGCCAAATGGGAGCCATGGAAGTTGGCGATGCGGAACTCGTCGATATTTTGAAGCGCAGATGGGAGGAAAAACTCAAAATTTGCCCATAGAAACAGCGAGCAGGCAGCCGCTACGATAAAAAAGGGGCGCAGTAGCGTGCGGGTTGAGAGTCCTGCCACTTGAAAGACGGTCCACTCGCTGCGGCTATTTAAGGTTGTTAAAACCTTGATGGTGGATAGAAGAAGCGCCATCGGGACGAGAAAATCGAGCCTTTTCAAAAACTGGTTCACATAATAAAGGGCGACGGAGGCGGCATTGACATTCGGAGTTTTAAAAAAGTCATCCATATGAGTCGAATATTCAATGAGTGAATAGAGAAAGAAAAACCCGAACAGGAAGAAGAAAAAGACTTTAGCGATTTCTTTGTAAAAATAGATCTGCCACTTTTTCATTCGATCCCTCTGGATACTCGTTTTAAGCTTTTTAGGGAGAAGATGCCGATGACGACAAAGGGGATGAAATAAAGGATCCACGCCGTTTTTGGGAAATGCTTCATGCTCTTGGCCCCGATAAACGCAGATAAATAGAGGGCGGTTAAGCAAACGGCCCAAAGAAGTCCTTTGCGCGTATGCCGTCTTCCAATTTCCATCCCGAAAGCCGCTCCTAAAAGGGTAAAGGCAATAGGCGTAAGGGCCAGTGAGAGTCTGCGCGCCATTTCTAAGGCGTGGGTATTGGACCAAAAACTTTTTTGGCTGAGCGCTAAACGGATTAAAAGATCTTTGAATGAGAGGTATTCGGGTCTTAAGCCCCATTTGGCGCTTTTGAGAAGTTGAGAGAGGCTGGATGAAGGTGTTGACATCGAGTCTTGATTTTCAATCACGAGGTGGTCGAACCCATCAGGCATGTTGGAGTCAATGCTGGAGATCACGGTGACGTTTTTCCCCATAAGCGCTTCTCCTTCAATCGAGAGCTCCTCCGCAGTCATGATTCCAAGCCGCGCGTGCGTTCTATTATTGAGGATGAGCAGCACATCTTTGGCTTTTTTCCCTCCGCGCATCGTCCGGATTTCAACATAGGCGTTCGTCAGCTTTCCGTCGGTGATCTTGTTAAAGATATAAAACGGATTGTTGGAGGTCATTTCAAAGGTCAGCTCTTTGGCCCAAAACCGGCAGCGGGGCCCCAGCTCTGCGACGACTGTAAAGTTGAGCACGGAGAGCACAAGAGCGCCCAGCATCAGTGGAATGAGCAGGTGCCTTAAGCTCACGCCAGCAGCGCGCAGCGCCGTCAGCTCCTGATAATGACTTAATTTTTGAAAAAGAAGTATCGAAGCAATGACGCATGAGATCGGGATTGCCAGCGGCAGAACATAGGGGAGCTGGTAGAGGCTGAAAAGAAAAATCGACATCGCATCCGAATTGAGCGTAGCGAATTCCGCAATATCTTTAAAACGCATGACAAAGAGCGCTGCAATGAAGCTCGTCATGCAGAGTAAAAAGACTTGAAAATAGCTTTTAAGCAAAAATCGCCATAATATCGGCATAAGTGTGTATTTTACCCCACAATCATGGTATTATTCTAGTCACAATTATGCGCGATCCCGCTTTTAGAAAACTCAAACAGTTTTTGTCTTGCCACTGGAAAGAGGGAGCTCCGCTCGTGCTGGCTTGTTCAGGCGGCCCGGACTCCAAAGCGCTTCTTTATCTCCTGCTCGAAATTCAAAAATTTTTTAACCTTGAGATTCAGGTCGCCCACATCGATCACGGCTGGAGAAAAGAGAGCCAGCAGGAGGCTGAAATCCTCCAAAAAGAGGTTGAACATTTAGGACTGCGGTTCCATTTGCGGACCCTAAAAGATACGCCCGCCAAAGAAGAGGCGGCTCGGGAGGCCAGGTACGCGCTTCTCTATCAACTTGCCGCAGAAATCGGTGCGCAGGCCCTCGTCCTGGGACATCAAATGGAGGATCAGGCCGAAACGGTTCTTAAAAGAGTGCTTGAAGGGGCGCCCTTGCCATCTTGCGGCGGCATGAAAGAGGTCTCAGGCCTGTTATGGCGGCCGCTGCTTGCCGTTTCAAAGAAAGAGCTGATCGCCTATCTGGAAAAAAGAAAGATTGCCTATTTCACCGACCCGACGAATTTAGACGCAAAATATCTCAGGGGAAGGTTTAGGACATCGATCATTCCGCAGCTAGAAGCTTCCTTCGGGAAATCGATAGTAAAAAATTTATGCCTTCTAGGGGAAAGAGCCCAAAAACTAGAAGAGCACTTTGCAAAAGCTTCTCTAGAATTAAAGACAGTGGCCGATCTCCAAGCCTGCGATGAACCCATATTAGAATTTTTTCTTAAATCGTGGAGCAAGAGGCAGGGGGTGCATTTGTCGAGGGAAGAGCTTTCATTGCTTGTGAAAAAAGTGAGAGCCCAAGACCCCCAGACATCGGTGTCGTTTGAAGAACTACTATTAAATTTTTTACATCTAAGTGTG
>JBGPMV010000112.1:0-4864 GCA_041487155.1 Rhabdochlamydiaceae bacterium | reverse complement strand
TTTATTCATCGAGATCCCCCTGGGTTTGGATCGTTTTCATTTCACTTTGCTTTCCGTATCTCTTACTAAAAGAGATGTCAAATTCCTCTCAGATCAGCCAAGAGAGACACTAGAAAGACTCAATTGATTCAACAAAGCGCACCACTTGTGCGTGTTGATACATCCCAATCTACGAAGAAAATCGATTTCGAGTCAAACAAAATCATGCAGCAGGTATAGATCTGATGATGCGATCGAGTGAATCGAGCCACAGTTGCGATTGTACGGAGAGTTGCTGCAAGATGAAATACCAAGCAAGCCAAAGAAGCGCTAAACCAACGAGCGACTTAAGCGACATGCCTAAGAAAGCGATTTGAACTTGCTGCGATAACCGGTTTGCAATTCCTAAAAACATGTCGGTCATCAAGATCGCCACAAGGGAAGGGGCGGCCAGCTGTATGGAGATCGCTGTGAATTTAGTGAGGAGCGCCATGATAAAGTTCCAAAATCCGTGTTTCATATGAAAAAAAACGGCAGGAATAAAGGCGTCGGCGGGAACGGCTGTGTAGGAATTCATTACGGCTTGAAGGAAGATAAAGACGCCGCCGATTTCATAAAAGAGAACGATGAAGACGTAGTTGTAGAGAAGGCCGAGTGGAGAGGCTTGCGTGGAAAGAGTGGGATCGTTGACTTGAAGTGCGGAGGATCCTCTTTGAAAGTCGATGAGCACGCCGCTTGCTTGCGCGATATAGAACGGTACGTTGACTAAAAATCCTAAGATAAACCCCATGAGGAGCTCTTTGACGCAGTAGCCTAAAAATAAAGTGTCGAAGGTGGGAGCAGGAATTTTTGAAACGCCGATCACATGCGGAAGCAGAACCAGAGTAAGAGAGATCGCGAGTCCTATTTTAACGCCGCCGGGCAGTTTGGATCCTAGAAAGGGGGATAAAGCGACGATGGGTCCGATGCGCATGAGAATTAAAAAGAAAAAGGTGAGCGCAGAAATCGGCGATAGATTGGGAAGGCTCAAAATAAAACTGACATAGTCAGAGGTGTCAACGACAGCAAGCGGTGTCACGGATTCCACTTATAAAAATTTTGGAAAATCGTGTTGGCAAATTGAAGAATCTGCCCGCCCAGCCACCCGCCCAGTAAAAGAAGCGTAAAGATGACGGCGATGAGTTTGACGGTGAACGAAAGAGTTTGTTCTTGGATTTGAGTGGCCGCTTGCATGATGGCGACAAAAAGTCCTATCGACATGCTGATCAAAATGGGAGGACCGGAGAGGATCAAGATCAGAAGAAGGGCTTGGTAGGCGAGTTGATAAATTTCGGCTGTAAACATTCCTTTTTACCTAAAAGTTAGTACAAGGTTTTGGATTAAGATCGTCCATCCGTCGACCATCACAAGCAGTAGCAGCTTCAGTGGGAGAGCAATCGTGAGCGGCGAGAGCATCATCATCCCCATCGCAAGCAAGATATTGGAAACAACAAGGTCGATGACAAAGAACGGAAGGTAAATCACTACGCCGATTTCAAAAGCGGCTTTTAGCTGTGTCGTAATAAATGCGGGGACCAGCACAAGAAAATCGGTTTGTTTCAAAGAAGCGCGGTATTCTTCGGGGTAGGAGCGGTAAGCGAGTTGATAAAAGCTGGTAATGTGCTTTCCGATGCTGTTGCGCTGAACAAAATCTCTGAGCGGCTCTTTGCCTTCGTTGATGACATTGATGAGGTAAGGGGCGGTAGCGCCGGTAAAAAGTTCTTGAGGCGGATTTGTTGCAAGCGCTTTAGAAGCTGCGTTGTACATAGCAACGCCTGTTGGGAACATCACATAAATGCTCATGAGGAGGGCAATTCCGTTGAGCACTTGGTTAGGAGGAGACTGCTGGACTCCAAGAGCGTTTCGAAGAAGGGAGAGCACGACGACGATCTTGACATACGACGTGAGGAGCATCACAACATAAGGTAGAAGGGAGAGTCCTGCTAAGATGGCTAGCTCTGCGACGAGCTGGGGAGGGTGTCCGACTTCTCCCTCTATAAGCTGAGGCGGGAGCGCATCCTCTGCAAAAACCGAGACGGAGCCTAGTAAAATTATTATAAATAGAAAGTACTTGATCCACTTCATTCGCTTACCTCAATAAAGAGCAAAACGGAAAGAGACAAAAACTGCAAGCAATTATTGCTTTAGGTACCGGTCAAAGGCAGATTCAATGCCGCGCCATTGGTTTTCAATGGTGGCATTGATGATGCCCGATTCTGTTTCGATCATGCAGCCGCCCGGTGAAATATCTTCCCGATCTCTGATCGAAAGCGATTCGACCTGCTCGAGTTTTTCTTTTAAGAGGGGTTTTTCGGCTTCTAAAAGTTCTTTGTCGGCTTTGTTCACAAAGATGGTGATCTTATGGTTTTGCATCACAGGCGCCAGCGCCTGGAGCACGATGTTAACGATTGTTTCAGGATTTGCTTTGAGCTCTCCTGCAACGATTTTTTTGGCGGCTTTAAGAGCTAGCGGCAAAATCAGTTGATTCATCTCATGGCGGAGCCGCTTTTTTTCATTATCGAGTCCCAAGATCATTTCGTTTAACTGGGCAAGTCCTTCTTGGTAGCCGTCGTCGTACCCTTTTTTCTTGAGCTCTTCCGCCTCTTTTTCAGTTCGTTCTTTCACTTCGACAATATCTGCCCTTGTTTTGTCTAAGAGGTCGCTGGCTTCCAGCAGTGTGCTAAAATCCTCGGATTTGATGACCTTTTTGTCGGAAGACGGGTGGACTTCTCCGCTTTCAATCAGGGTAAATAATCTACTCATGGGATCCTCTTGTATAATTGATCAGCTCGACTACTTGTTGAATGAGGAGTTTGGCAGCTCTTGGATTGTCGATCGGGGCGGATAACTTTTGAACGAGGAGCGCTTTTTCGACATCTAAACGGTGGAGTACATACCACTGAAGGCTGGCGTCTTGTGCATGGAGAGCCTTCGCCAAGCGATTAGCTCCTCTTTGGCGGATAAGAAGTTTTAGCTTTTCTTTTTCGCCGTTCCAATGGACGAGTCCCATCGAAGCAAAGGCAACCGGTTCATGGCTTTGAAGCAAAATTTTTAAATACTGCAACTGATCCGCAGTGAGAGAGCCATCGATTTTGGATAGTTTTTGTTTGTCGATGATTTGTTTTACTTCAACGGAGAGGTCATGGAGTCCGAGAAGATCTAAAAAATTTATAAGGACTTCGGTGGGAAGTGCAATGAGATCGTTGAGAGGAGATTCGGGAAGGCATTCGATGGGAAGCAGATCGTCCATCTCGGCTGTCAAATAACGGACCAGCGTCGATCTTAAGAAAAGTTTGCCAAGCTGGGAAATGGAAGGGATTTTCCCTGCATAAAGCAGGTCTTTTCCAACAGCAGAGATTTTTTCTGAGCTTAAAGAGGCAAGAAAGAGTCCGATCTCTTTTTCAGAGAGGGTCCTTAAGAAAGGAGTGATCCATGAATGATGAATCCATGAGAGAAGCTTTTCTGGATCTTCTTGAGACTTTAAAGGGTTCCCAAAGGTTTTAGGGCTGGAGGAGACGGCCGCCTTTTCTGCAGAGGATAAACAATGCATCAGCCTTTTACGCTCTTCGGTGGGGCACTCTTGCAAAAAAGCGTGAAGGATGATGCGTGTTGAAAGTGTCATCCTAATATGACAGCGCGGCAACCCCCGTCCTTTAGGACGGGGAGGAAGCGCTGCTCCTCTGTATGTTTCGTTTGAAGTCCCTCTGTGTTAAGAGCAGGGATAAGTTTTAAATAATGGTAGCCATCGGCTCGTTGTATCAGACGGCAATGCCTGGAGTTAATACCTTGGACCACACCCGAATCCATTTGGATATTGAAACGACCGGAAGCACGGATGGCGACTCTTCCAACGTAACACCCTTTCTTTTTTCCGGAGGGAACCTCGACAGTAACCTGGTCGCCCGTCTGAAAGCCGTTTACTTTTTTTTGCCCTAATAAAAATCCGCGGGGGAAGCCGAAGCGATCGCAGCGGGTCCTTTTGTAAGAGCCTCTGCCAGTAGCAAGAATATGTTGCGTTGGAATATCCCAGTTCCTTAGATTATCCAGAGTCCCTGTACAAGCAGCATCTAAAGCATGTGTTTTCGGAATACCAAAACGATAGCGGTTATACTTTGTCTGTCCTCCGGTGCTTGCTTCAGTGGGAAGTCGCAATGCTGTCAAGGCCTTCCACAGGGCGTTTCGGGTGGCGTTCACAGCGGCGGTATCTTTCAAAGAGGGAACTGACCGAATAGCCTTCTTAGTAAAAGCCTTTACTGAAAGATTCCCTTTTTTAAGGTTGCATGAACTACAGGCCAATGTAAGGTTGTCGATACGATTGGATCCGCCTTTGCTTTTGGGAATGATATGGTCGATTTGCAGGGGGACATTTTTCGCATTGCAGTAAACACAGATGCGTCCCCATTTTTCGAGGAGGTATTCGCGGATTTCATAGCCAAAGAGAGTTCCCTGTGTGTATTCAACGCCATTAATTTCTGGATTGAGAAGTTTTTGGGTGTCGAAGCGCACTCTTTCGCATGTGATAGCGGTTAAGGAAGCCCATTTTTGCAAGCGTTGGATCCAAGTTAAGACAGTCTGCACACGATGAGACACAGAAGGAGGCAGCCACCCTTCCGGTTTTCTTCGATTGTTAACGCGCTTTGGGCGATGCCGCAAAGTAGACCGCCTATCTCTTCTTAGGCTTGCTCGCGTTTGCATGGATTCATGAATAGCGTTTCCACGATGTGTAAGTTCCATCAGGAACAAGACAAGTTGCTCTTCCTTATCCTCCCGTACGATGGCGATTCCTGTCGTTTTACTACCTGGATCGATCTTGCAGCGAACAGGCTGCAAGATGCTTTCCCCGCTA